>NZ_JBXWRL010000011.1:0-113414 GCF_059612885.1 Ruegeria sp. YKSD179
ACCGATCCGGCAATGGGTGGCAATGCCACAAAAACTATCATCGATCAGAAGGGCTGTGTGTTCTGAACCAGTGAGAATTCAGACAGAAAGCCCACTTTCCCAAACTTCACAGTTTTTGCCCGTCCTTACCAAGGACGCGCGTTTCACACTCTAAAAAGGAACAAATATGAAACCCGAACCCATTGCGTCGGATGCCAAGCAGTTCATTGCCAGCGATGCGCAAAAGCTGGCGCCTGAACAAGCAGTTTTTCCAGAGCTTCACCGCAAGACACTCGTGACAGATACACCGACTGCAATTGTGTATTGCGAAGGAAACTTCGCAAAGATCGATGGCAAGACGGCCAATGGTCTCGTTCGACATTCACAGGCCTATCGCGTTCTTTCGGTGATCGACAGCACGTATGGCGGTTGTGACAGTGGCAAAGTGCTTGATAATTTCGCAAATCAGGTTCCCATCTTCGATGATCTTGATGCCGCCGTCGCTAATGAAGCTACGATCCCCGACACTTTTATTTACGGAATGGCGCCGGCCAGCGGCAGAATGTCCCTTGAGGATCGCGAAGTTGTTGTGGATGCGATAACGCTCGGAATGAACATCGTCAGTGGGCTGCATGAATTTCTTAGCGATGACAAGGAGCTCGCAGGATTTGCCAAAATTCACGATGTCACGATACGCGACATTCGCAAGCCGCGGCCAAATCCCGACCTGCGCCTGTTAGATGGCAGTATTGGAGACGTCCAGGCGATCCGCATCGCGGTGTTCGGCACCGATTGTGCAATTGGAAAGCGTACAACCGCGACAATCCTGACAGGCGCACTTAACGCGCATGGGATCAAAACAGTTTTGGTCGGCACCGGCCAAACTTGTTTGATGCAGGGCACCAAGTATGGTGTCGCGATGGATTCGGTGCCGCCGCAATTTTGTTGTGGCGAACTTGAGCGCGCTGTCGTTGCGGCATCAGAGGGTGAGCACCCGGATGTAATAGTGATCGAGGGCCAGGGCGCGCTAAGCCATCCGGCTTTTTGCACATCAGCCTTCATTCTGCGAGGCAGTCAGCCACATGCAGTTATTCTTCAACACGCGCCTAAACGAAAACGTCGATGCGACTTCCCCAGCATGACTATGCCCGACCCTTGCGATGAAATCACCCTGATCGAGGCTTTTGCGAACACAGAGGTAATTGGCATGACGATCAACCATGAAGGAATGAATGATGTTGAGATTTCAAAGGCCATCACAGACTACAACTGCAAATTGTATCTCCCGGTCACTGACGCATTGAACCGTCCTCCAAAAAACTTGGTGAATATGGTTCTATCTGCCTTTCCGCGCTTGCAACCCGTACGTGCTACGACCATTGAATGAGCAAGCTGCGTATCGACGTTGATCTGGACAAAATTCGGTACAACACACGGTTCCTGGTCGACCACCTTAGACCCCGCGGAATTACGGTGACAGGTGTGACAAAAGCCGTTTGCGGTCATCCTGAGATTGCGAATGCTATGCTTGAAGGTGGCGCGACAGGGCTGGCGGACGCGCGGATCAGCAATATCATGCGTATGCGCGATGCTGGAATCTCGTGCTCTATATCCTTGATCCGAACGCCCATGCTGAGCCAGGTCGCGCAAGTCCTTGATAACTGCGATGTCAGCTTCAACACTGAGATGGACATTATCGCCAGCCTGGCCATCGAGGCGCTGGGGAAGAACATTACTCACAATATTATCCTGATGGTGGAAATGGGGGATATGCGGGAAGGCATCTTGCCTGAACACATTGAAAGCACTGTGTCTCAAATTCTTAGAATGGAAGGGATTTCTCTGAAGGGGATTGGTGCAAATTTTGCCTGTCTGGGTCATGTGGCACCCTCTGCAGGAGCAATGGAATTGCTTTCGTCGCTTGCCGTCGGCACCGAACTTGCAAATGGACCCGCTCTGGAAACAGTGTCAGGCGGCGGCTCAGCCAGTTTGCCATGGGCGCTTGGCAAGGGGGCGACTGGAAAAATCAACAACCTGCGTCTGGGTGAGGCCATCCTGCTGGGTACCGATCCCGTTTCGGGGTACGCGATCGACGGGCTTTACACAGATGTTTTCACGCTTTGGGCGGAAGTGATCGAAACGAAGACCAAATCAAATCCAAATCCCTTGCAATTGAATTATCCTATACCTTCAATGCAGTGTGTGACTTTAGACAGTCCTTCGAATACTCGGTCGATCCTTGCGATCGGACTCCAGGACACTGATGCGGCGGGTCTAATATTCCCTGCTGGCGTCACGTTCGTCGGAGCCACCAGTGATCATATCGTTGTTGAGAACACCAATTTTCTGCTTCGCCCTGGTGGCGAGGTGAAGCTGAAATTGAACTATTGCGCGCTCTCGCGCTGCATGGCTGCGCCCGATGTAGCAAAGGTCTTCCATGGTGATAGCGCTTTGGTTGACTGCAACGCAGCGAACACTGATCGCCCATACTCGAATCGAAGGTAGCGCGCCAAGGTGCCGCCGCCTCGGTTCTGCTTCAGCCATCCGTCATATTCTACGGCTCTACGTAGTAAATGAGGCACCCAATCCCTATATTGGACGTAGCCGCATTCACTTTTCACACCCCATCTGGGCTCGTGGGTGTTGCGGACAATCAAAGGATCAAAATGATGTCTTTCAAAGACCTGACGACCAGAGCGGCTGCCGCGCTAAAGGAAAACGATGCGAGCGTACCGAAAAAAGAAGTTACGTCTGAAGCGCCTGACGTCGTCCCCGAAAAATCAAAGCCTAAACCTCAAATCTGATAATACCCTGCCGGGAGTGGGTGGCTTGTTCTTGTCTGCATCTCCGAGCGAGCAGTATCAGCAAAGGAGAACTACCCAAATGAACCAGATAATCAGCAAGACAATCGCAGTCTTTTCCAGGCCGTTTTCTTTCCCTGGCTTCGACGAATTACTCCCGGCAGGCGAATACGACATAGAAACTGAGCTTTCCGCACCACCAGATTATTCGGACCCAGAAGCCTGGAAAGCATCGGTGTTAATCTGTCTGCATCCACGGAAATCTCACCCCGGTCTGGCGCGTACCTTGACCGTTTCTCTTACTGATTTGGAGAGAGCCCGCGCAAAGGATAAACTGTCTTCAAAGCAGTTGTCGCAGTTCTTGCTCGACCAGCTTTTGGCCGATCCGATGGTGCAATTGATCATGGAAGCAGATGGTGTGTCTGAGACTCAACTTCGGCACCTCTACTCGGAGTCGCTCATTTCTGAGGCAGACGACGGATCATCAGATCAACGAGCCATACCGCGAGGATGCGGAAGCGGTTCTCGGTATGCTTTCGCTGTCCAAGCTGCTGAGAACGAAGGAATGCCGGTTCGTCCTAATAAAACCCCTCGGATTACAGGCCGTCCCATCGGACAGTCTGAACCAGGCAGCTCCTTCAATCTCAAGGCTTAGGGCTCGAAACTTTCTTTTCCAGTCGCTGTATGAACCAAAACAGAAATCGAGGCTAAGAACTGATGGAAGACTCCGACAACGAAGCAGATATGATCATGGCTCGCGCCCACAATGACGTGCCGCAAGAACGCCCGTGTCTTCGTTGCAGAACTCCATTCTGGAGCGAAGGGTTCGGAGAGCGGATTTGTCGACGCTGCAAGGGGTTGAACGTGTGGCGAAATGGCGTATCGGAAAGCCCTGGGTTTGCTCGGCGTCGCTGATGTACTGACATGTAGTGGTTCCGATGTGATCTGACAGTTGGCCGTTTTTCCTGTGGTGTATGCCAGATTAAGTTTGGTTCCGGATTTTTTGCTTCCTGATCTCTTTGCTCTCGATCATGGTCTGGAAGGGTATTCTTCAGCAACACATTTTGCCCTGATGAGTGTGCTCTTGGTTGTAGTGGTGCAGCCATTCTTCCAGATCGGCTTGCAGCGAAATCTGCGCCGCGAGCGCACGCAAAACGATTATGCTATGTCCGAGTTGGACTCGATGCGGTCATTTGCAAAGTACTCGTGAGCGTCTGCTGTGCGGACGAAGCTGCCATCCATAGCCATTGATGCAATGTCCGCTTCCTGTCGAAACACTCAGCTATTCCTTGGATCAGAGTTCCTGTGCACAGACACGAAGTTACCCAGATATGGCAAATCAACAGGTTCAAGTGCTGAAGCGATACAAGTGACAACTCAAAGTTATCTGGCCTCTTTGATCTTACAAGACTTGTGTTGGAGCGGATTGCGGAATTGATCCAGAGAGCCGATGCGGAAAAGCTTTTCTAGGCAGATTTCAGTGTGAAAAGGTTGCCAAGTTATTTCCGACTGTCCACATTGGCTTGGAAACGCCCTAGCGCTAGGTGGGATACTTGGGCAAGTCCGAAAAACCAACGTACTCTGAAGACATTGCCGGGGCTATTCGGGCCGTAGGAACGTCCAACTTTATGCCCGAGTTGCTGAACCTAATGCGCGGGGCAGCTTCGTTCAAAGGCGCGTTTGTCAGCCTTCTGAACCCGGGAAAAGCGCCCGAACACGTTTATGACAATGTACGCGCAGAACGACGGTCAGTCGTTGTTGACCGATGGCTGGATCGTGCCTGGTTGCTGGACCCATTTGTTGTTTGCTTCATCGGTGAACGCCACGAACCCGTGATGGTACTGAGAGATGTGGCGCCAGACAGGTTTGCCAACTCCGACTACTTTCGCATCTACTACAAGACCCTGTTTCTAAGGGATGAGATGGGGGTTTTCGTGACAATTGCCAACGGCACCTTGTTTCTTTCCCTCGGTCCCTCGGAGGGAAGAACCCGGTTCACCCGGCGGGATGTCGAAAGGCTAACGGAACTACATCCAATTATATCTGCGCTGTGCGAACAACACTTCCATCGCACCCCCTCATCAGGCCAGTTCGAAGAAAGCGAGGTCGATTTCGATGGGGTGATCGACAAGGTTTGCAAGGGTTTGACACAACGGGAGATCGAGGTAGTGCAATCCCTTTTGCGCGGGCACTCGACGCGGTCGATAGCGCTTTTGCTGGACGTTTCCCCTTCGACCATCAAAGTGCATCGCAAGAACATCTACCGAAAGCTGGGCATTTCTTCTCAATCTGCCCTGTTTTCGATGTTCCTGCATTCAGCCAATGACTAAGCCTACCCCTTTGGGGGTATGAAAAGCCCCGCCATTTGGAGGTATTCACAGGTTCGGTCTCATGGCTCTAAGCTGATTCTGCATACCAACAAGTGCAGGTGTCTGGATCAGACCATGATCGACGTAAAGAATGTGACAAAACGCTTTGGCCAAGGCCAAGCAGCCGTAACGGCTCTGGGAGACGTGTCGCTGACCATTCCCGAAGGAAGCTTTTTCACGCTTTTGGGCCCGTCGGGTTGTGGCAAGACCACGCTTTTGCGGCTGATCGCCGGATTCGAGCTTCCAACCGAAGGCGAGATTGCGCTGGATGGTGAGTCGATCGGCCATTTGGCTCCAAACAACCGCCCCGTGAACACAGTGTTCCAGAGTTATGCGCTGTTTCCCCACATGAGCGTGGCCCGCAACGTTGGATTTGGTCTGGAAATGCTGAAGAGGCCCAAGGCCGAAATCGACAACACCATCACCGAGATGCTGGACCTCGTACAGCTGAGCGAGTTTGCGACGCGCCGCGTAGATCAGTTGTCAGGTGGGCAGCAGCAACGTGTGGCTTTGGCGCGCGCGCTGGCGCCGCGTCCCAAGGTTCTGCTGCTGGATGAGCCATTGTCTGCGCTGGACCTTAAACTTCGCAAAGGGATGCAGAGTGAGTTGAAGCGGCTGCAGCATGAGACAGGCATTACCTTTGTCTTTGTCACCCATGACCAAGGTGAAGCGCTGGCAATGTCGGATCAGATCGCAGTGATGTCAGCGGGCTCGGTACGCCAGGTTGGCACACCGGAAGAGATATACACAGCTCCGCAATGCAGGTTCGTCGCGGACTTTATTGGCGACACCAATATCGTAAATGCGACTTTGCTTGGCTTTGACGGGGATGCGGCAAAAATCCAGTTTGGCGAGGGCACACCACTCACGGTTCATACAGCCAGCACCTCGCTCACACCCGGCCCCGTGCATGTGGCTCTACGCCCTGAAACCATCCGCGTGGTTGATGAGAGTGCAGAGACGGCGCTCTTGCGAGGTGAGGTCGTGGACAGCACCTATTTCGGGGCCGGGTCACAGATGCTCGTGCGGCTGGAAGATGGCGTCAGCGTTCATGTCCAGGTTTCCACCCCGCGCCCAGTCGGGTCGCGGGTTGGTCTCGAATGTGACACCTCAATGCTGCACGTGCTGGAAGATTGATGGGTGCCGCCGCACATATCTCGCGGCCGGACGCCGCAACTAGATTGCGCGCGGCCCAGGAGGAACGCGCGCGCCAAAGACGAAGAACGCGGCTGTTCCTGCTGGCCCCGGCGCTCGGGATCATTGGCATCTTCGGTCTGTTCCCGCTCTCGATTGCACTGGTCTACTCGTTTCTTGAGCCAGGAACATACGGCGGCGTTGAATGGGTGTTCTCATACGACGCCTATGTACAGTTCCTGTTCGAGCGGGACATTTTTGATGATACGCTGAGCTTCAACAGCGCCTATCTGCAAATTTTCGGGCGCTCCTTTGGTCTCGCCATCACCACGATGATTGGAACCCTGATCCTCGGGTTTCCCGTGGCCTACTTCATCGCGGCCCGCCCTCCGGAGCAACGCAATTTCTGGCTTTTCGCCATCACGCTGCCGTTCTGGACCAACCTCTTGATCCGCACGTACTCGATGCTTTTGATCGTACGGGACGAAGGCTTTGTGAACCTGATGCTGATGAAGATTGGCCTGATCAGCGAACCGCTTGAGATGTTGTACACTGACGGCGCGGTACTGGCAGGTCTGGTCTATAGCTACCTGCCATTCATGATCCTCCCGATCTACGCCTCGCTGGAGAAGTTCGATTTTTCGCTGCTTGAGGCCGGACATGATCTCTATGCCACGCGTACGCAGGTGTTCCGCCACATCATCATCCCGATCACCCGCCCGGGCATCGTCGCAGGCTGTGTTCTGGTACTGATCCCGGCGCTGGGGGCCTACATCACGCCGGAACTGTTGGGCGGTGGCAAGAAACTGATGATTGGCAACCTGATTGCCTTGCAATTCGGGTCGGGGCGCAATTGGCCCTTTGGCGCCGCTGCAGCGCTGATCCTGATGGCAGTTGTTTTGATCGCGCTCCTTTTCAGCCTGCGGGCAGGTGCTTCGAAGGAGGGTGGACATGGATAAACTGCTGTCGATCTTCCGCCCGTCGACCGGTTCTCGCGAGTTGCGCAGACAACCCCTGTTTACCGGCATGTCCTGGCTGGTTCTGTTGTTCCTCTACGCACCAATTGCCGTACTGGTCGTGTTCTCTTTCAACGACAACCGCTCTGTTGTGCGGTGGACCGAGTTCAGCTTGCGCTGGTACGCGGCAGCCTTGGAAAACGACGACATCCGGCGCTCGGCGATGATCTCTATTCAGGTTGCGCTCACGGCAACCGTGTTTTCCACCATCATTGCCACCATGGCGGCACTGGCAACAACGCGCGGGGGCGTTTATCGCGGCCGCTCTGCGGCCATCGCACTCATCAATCAACCTCTGATGATCCCCGAGATTGTCACGGCAATTGCCACGCTTGCCTTCTTTTCGATCCTGCGCCAACTCACGGGTGTTACCGGGATCGGCTGGCTGATCCTCGCCCACACGGTTTTCTGTGTGCCCTTTGCTTACATGCCGATCCGCGCACGTTTGTCTGATATGTCCGTGACCTATGAAGCCGCAGCCGCCGATTTGTACGCAACACCCTGGCAGACGTTCCGCCATGTGACGCTGCCGCTCTTGATGCCCGGAGTCATGGCAGGAGCCATGCTGGCCTTTGTCGTATCGCTGGATGACGTGATCATCACACTTCTGGTGGCCGGCCCGGGCGAGACCACTTTGCCCATCTACATCCTTGGCCAGATCCGTCGTGGCGTGACGCCAGAGGTGAACGCCGTCTCGACAATCCTGATCGGGCTGACCGTGGCCATGGTCACGCTCACCTTCTTTCTGCAACGCAAACGAAAATAACAAGAAGCCCGCGTCGGTGCGGGACGCAAACCACTCAACGGAGGACTAAAATGAAATACTCACTACTCAAAGCCGCCGCTGTCTCAGCCCTCGCGCTTAGCGCAGTCTCGGCCCACGCCGAAGGCAAACTGAACATCTACAACTGGGGTAACTACACCAACCCCGAGATGATCGAAAAATTCGAGGCCCAGTATGGCGTCGAAGTCACGCTGGATGGCTATGATAGCAATGAAACCATGTTGGCCAAGGTCAAGGAAGGCAACACCGGATATGACGTCGTCGTGCCAGGTGACTACATGATTGCGATCATGGTTGGCGAAGGCCTGCTGGCCGAGATCAACGCGTCCGAAATGGAGAACTTCAAAAACATGGATCCGAACTGGGTCGATGTCTATTGGGATCCGGGCCGCAAGTATTCGGTTCCCTACCAGTGGGGCACCACCAGCTTTACAGTCGACAGCGCAGTCTACAGCGGCGACATCAACACGCTTGGTTTGATCTTTGACACACCCGAAGAACTCAAAGGCCGCATCAACATGCTCAATGACATGAATGATGTGATCAACGCCGGCCTGCGGTACCTCGGGTATCCGCGTTGCAACTCGAACCCCGATCAGATGAAAGAGCTGATGGCGCTTCTCGCCAAGGCCAAGGGCGACTGGCGCACCATGGACTATGCCGTGATCGAGAAGCTGACCTCGAAAGATGTTGACCTCTCGCAAAGCTGGAACGGCGCCGCCATGCGCGCTCGGGCGGACCGCCCTTCGCTGCAATACGCCTATCCAAAAGAGGGTTTCACTGGCTGGATGGACAACGTTGCCGTTCTTGCCGACGCGCCCAACATGGAAAACGCAAAGCTCTTTGTGAACTTCATGATGGACCCAGAGAACGCGGCGATGACCTCGAACTTTGCGCGCTATGCTAACGGTATCAAAGGGTCGGAGGCCTTTATGGACCCCGAGATGCTCAGCGCGCCTGAGATCGTAATGCCCGCCGATGCGCCGGTTCCGGACTTTGTGAAGCCCTGCGATCAGGATGTCGTTGACCTTTATAACAAGGTTTGGACCCGCCTGAAGCAATAAGGCTCCAAGCCTCCTGATTGACGGCCCGTCCTTGGCCGGGCCGTCACTTTCCCAAGTTTCTTACTCTGACTGCGACCCCTTTTAGGTCGCCCTGCGGGAGCGTGGAAAATGCACAACAGCAAATCCGGCACCAAGCCCAAGACGGCGCGTGAGATCGGCATCATGCAGGGTTTCCCGCCCCCGCCTGAGAAGCGTCCTTCGCTCGAGAACTGGGACCTTGCTCCCTTCAATCGCTGGACTTTCCAGAACATGCGAAGCCTATTTCCTACGGTAGATGTGCGTCCAGGACCGGATACCCGAGAATTGAAGCAGGCCCACCGCGACCTGTTGGAAATCGAGTTTCAAACCTTTGACGACCGCCCCCTTTCCGTCGCAGCCTGGCTCACTGAAAGCTACACAGATGGTTTCTTGGTGCTGAAGGGTGACCAGATACTTACCGAGATCTACGCCAACGATTTCACTCCAGACGCTGCGCATTTGGGGCAATCCGTCTCTAAATCCCTGATTGGCTCTCTGGCGGGTGTGCTCCATGGGGAGGGCAAGCTTGACCTCTCCGAACCGCTTGACAACATCGTGCCGGAATTGGCCGCGACTGGCTATGCCGGATGCTCCGTGGATCAGGCGCTTGATATGCAATCAGGGGTGCGCTTCACCGAGGATTACGGCCTCCCGGACAGCGACATGACCCGCGTCGATGTGGCGTCAGGCTGGCGCCCCGTTCGCAAAGGTGAGATCAAACCAACCATTCGTGACGTCATTCTCACATTGCCTCAAGTTAGACCCCATGGGCAGGCGTTTTCTTACCGCTCGATCGAGACGGATGTCATAGCCTGGGCTTTGGAACGCGTCAGCGGAGAAGACCTTGCTTCGCTCTTGTCGAGCCGCATCTGGCAGAAAATTGGTTGCGTGCAATCCGGCTTTTTCACAGTGGACGACGCCAAGACTGCGCTCGCTGACGGTGGTTTCAACGCAACTCTGCGCGATTATGCTCGGTTTGGTCGGATGATGGCCGATGGCGGCAAAGTTGGTGACAAACAAGTGGTGCCAGAAAGCTGGGTTTCAGGGATTTGTTCGGGTGCGGACCCTTCTAAACATGGCGATCCGTATGACGTGCTGTCTCCCCAAGGGGCTTACCGAAGGTTCTGGTGGGTTCACGACCCCGGTCGGGGTGTGTTCATGGCGCGTGGGGTTTTTGGTCAACTGATCTTCATCGACCTGACCGCCAACGCCGTTATCGTCAAGCTGTCTAGCTGGCCCGACTATCTGATCCAGTCCTTTAGCCACGATGCTGTGCGCGCTTGCGAGGCCATCATTCGCACGCTTGGTTAGTTCGAAACCCACCCCAAACACAAGAGGCTGCATGTCGCCAACACCTGATCTGATCATCCTCAACGGCTCTCTTTTAACCTTTGACGACGCAACACCAAAGGCTTCGGCCTTGGCCATTCGCGGCGACAAAATTATGGCTGTTGGAAGCACCGACGACATTCGCGGCCTGGCTGGGGCCGAAACCAAAATCATTGATGCCGCTGGTAGCACGGTCATGCCCGGTTTCATTGATAGCCACGTGCACCTTTTTGGTGGGGCGGCAGAGCTGGGAATGCTGGACCTGCGCGAAACGATGGGCGCTGATGCTCTGACCAAGGCTTTGCGAACTTTTGCTGCTGAGCACCCGGAAGAACCCTTGTTGATGGGCGTTGCGGTCGATTACGAAATACTTGGACCGGGTGTCACAACCACTCGGCAGGATCTGGATCGCATTCTGTCTGAGCGTCCGGTTGCGCTGATGTCAGCCGACCACCACACGGTCTGGGCGAACACAATCGCCTTGGAGAAAGCGGGCATTCTTCACGGCGCAGTCGTCCCACCCGGTTCGGAAATCGTGATGGCCGGAGATGGCACCGCACAAGGTCAGCTGAATGAAACCGGTGCTTTTGGCCCGGTTCTGCGCCTGTCGCAACTTGGAGGACGTGATCTCTTGGGCTATGTCACAGGGGCGGATCCCGAGCCGCCCGCGACGCCCAAAGAACGCGCCTTTGACAAAGAGGTCATCCTGCGTGGCCTGAACCACTGTGCATCTCACGGGATTACCGGGCTGCACAACATGGACGGCAACTTCTATCAGCTCGAACTGCTCTGCGAACTTGAGGCTGAGGGGCGCCTTCCGATACGAGTTCAGGCTCCCATGCACCTCAAGAACACCGACCCTCTGGATCGACTGGAAGAGGCCGATGAGATGCGCCGCCGCTTTGCGTCGGATATGGTTTGGTCGGGCCGCGTGAAGATGTTCATGGATGGCGTGCTGGACAGCTACACGGCGCTAATGCTCGCTCCCTATCCGGGAAAACCGGATAGCCTCGGCGATGCCCTGTTCAGTGCGGAACACTTCAACGAAGCCTGCATTCGCGCGGATGCAATGGGGTTGCAGCTCAGCACGCACGCCATAGGAGACGGTGCCGTTCGCCGCACGTTGGACGGTTACGAGGCCGCGCGCAACGCCAACGGCGTCAGAGATTCCCGGCACCGCATCGAACATATTGAGGTGATTGACCCTGCGGACCTGCCCCGGCTTGCCGCTCTTGACGTCGTTGCCTCTCTTCAACCCCTGCACTCACCGGCAGGAGGATTGTTTTCCCCCTATTCTGCCGGAGATATTCTGACAGCGGAGCAAATCCCCTTTGCATTTGCCTGGAACAAGATCCGTGAGAGCGGTGCCAAAGTCTGTTTCTCAACGGATTGGCCAGTTGTTCCCGTCGACACAATGATGACGGTCGCCGGGGCCGTTAACTGTATTAAGCTGCCGTCTCCTTGGCTGGACAACCGTCAAAGCCTTACGGCCACGCTGTCTGCCTATACGCATGACAATGCCTGGCTGGAGTTTAACGAGGACCGAAAGGGCCGCTTGAAGCCAGGATACCTGGCGGACATCGCCATCCTCGAACAGGATTTGTTCTCAATTGAAGAAAACCATTTGGCTAATGCTCGCATTGCGCTGACAATTTGTGGTGGAAAAATCTCTTTTGGAGATCTCCAAAGCTGATCCCGCCAGAGAGGCCATGTGACGATTGTGTCAAAGCTTCGAAGCTCCTCCTTGTCGTCGTCGGTTGTCAGCTTTGGGCACCGCAATGCCGACATTGGCGCACAGTGCAGCGTTCCGTATTTTGGGCTCGAAGCGGTCGCTCATAGAGTTTTGCCGAATGTCTGCTATGCGGACAAAGCCGCCATTCGCTGCGCTGCTGGGCGGTTGGTCCAAATGAACGACTGCTGTGCGGATAATCCGGACGACGAATACTTGTTTGGTCGACGTCTTTTTTGATTTCTGATGTGTCAAGTTGGAACAGATTGTGATTACCTAACCGGGGGAAAAAGGGCATTTGCGTGGTCGACCGATCTTATCAGTATTGCAGGAGCCGTTGAACAAGGAACTTGTCATTGGAGCGTCGCCTTACAACAGTTTTTGTCGCAGATATCGTTGGGTACTCCCGACTAGTAGAAGACGACGAGGAAGGCACTCTGGAGCGTCTACGTCAGAGCCGAGTTTCCGTCGAAGCGAGTATTGCTAGCCACCACGGTAGGGTATTCGGAAGTGCTGGGGACAGTGTTCTGGCTGAGTTTAGTAGCCCGGTTGATGCCGTTCGATGTGCTGTCGAGATTCAACGGGAATGCTCCGAGCGAGACCACGGACTCGACCGGACGGGCCAACTGGTGTTTCGGATAGGAATCAACACTGGTGATGTTGTTGTCGACGGCCAGAACCTTCTCGGCGACGGCGTTAACGTTGCCGCGCGACTTGAGTCTCTCGCAGAGCCGGGTGGTGTACTTATAAGCAAGACAGTATTTGATTTTGTTTCTGGAAAAATAGACGTAGCACTGGTTTCGGAAGGGACAAAAAAACTCAAGAATATCGCCAAGCCTGTGGAAGTCTACGTTGTGGATATCAACGGCAAGCTCGAAGGTGAGGAAAAACGCACCTACTTAACCGACCCAGGAACGTATCGCTCGGCGATTGCCGTACTTCCCTTCGACAATATGAGCGCTGACCCCGAACAAGAGTACTTTTCGGATGGGCTGACAGAAGACATTATAACGGCACTGACGCAGTGGCGATCATTTCAGGTGATCGCGAGAAACTCGAGTTTCTCCTTCAAGGGCAAGAACATGGACATCAGGCAAGTCGCGTCAGAGCTTGGTGCTCGCTATATTCTGGAGGGAAGCGTAAGAAAAAGTGGTAACCGGGTGCGCATCTCTGCGCAACTGGTGGACGGCACTGATGGTCATCAAATCTGGGCGAACAAATACGATGGGGACTTAAGCGACATTTTTGAAGTTCAGGATGATCTCGTTCAACGCATTTCAGCTCTTATAGCACCGGAACTGACGAAAGCAGAATTAGAGCGCTCTGCAAATCG
Source organism: Ruegeria sp. YKSD179 (assembly GCF_059612885.1). Taxonomy (NCBI): domain Bacteria; kingdom Pseudomonadati; phylum Pseudomonadota; class Alphaproteobacteria; order Rhodobacterales; family Roseobacteraceae; genus Ruegeria; species Ruegeria sp. YKSD179. The sequence continues at coordinate 13,557 of NZ_JBXWRL010000011.1, forward strand.
CCAGACCGAAAATCTGACAGCTTGGGATTACTACCTCCGCGGGATTTCCGCAGTTCGGCAACGCACCGCGGAAGGAAATTCCATTGCAAGGGATCATTTCTCCCGCGCTATCGAGCTTCAACCAGACTACTCAGATGCCTACAGCGGCTTAGCCAGGTCTTACAGTCAGGATGTGCTGATCGGTGCCACGGAAGATCGGTTTGCAACTGCAACAAAAGCAATGGACTCAGCTCAGAAAGCCGTTGCGTATGATGAGGCTTCAGCCACTGCTCACCATGAACTGAGTACTGCCTATCAATGGTTAAACCGTCCTGACGATGCTCTAGCGGAAGCTCGCATATCGGTCGAACTGAATCCTAATGACGCGTATGGTCTTCACGCACTGGGAAACAAATCGGATTTGTCTGGCGATCCCGACGGGATTGGCTATATGGAGCGGGCACAGAAACTTAACCCTGCTGATGCACAGTTGCCCTCTCAGCTGTCTTTCCTAGCGCGTGCTTACGTGAACCAAGGAGACTACTCTCGTGCTATAGACAGAGCCAAGCAAGCGCTGCGTCGCAACCCTGATTTTGCTCCTGCCTTATTCATTCTTGCAATTGCATATGGTCTGGCAGGGGAAAACGAAGAGGCCGGCAGGGCTTTGAAAAAGTGCGAAGAAGCCAGCCCGGGATTTATTCGTTCGCGGGAGCATTGGGCGCCGTATGTGTCTCCCAATAGTAACAAGTTGCTGCACCAAGGGCTAAAAAATGCAAGCTTGGAAAGGTGATGCGCAGCGTCGCGGACACTGACTTGGCCTGATAGGAGAGGAAACGGATGAACGTCCTATTTGGGCTCGATACGTTTTTCGGTTCTGTCAGACGAACTCGACCCAGTCTCATCTGGGACAGTTAAGCTGTCCTTTATGAAACGCCAAGATCGCGGTACTCCGAAAGAGCGGCGAAACGTATCAGCTTGAAGGTGTCTCTGTTAGTAAGAAATCCCTCCTGATTGAAGTGGCTGTAGACAGAAGAGTGAACTGCGGCGAATTTCTGCAAACTTCTCATACGCATCAACCGCTGCATCGCCCTTTCACAATCAACGGCGCGTCACAGATAGTGGCGCTTGCCGATGATCTTCACAAACACTCCGCCGATAGGCCATTTCTCTTCTGATTATACCCGCAATCGCTAGAACTTTCTTCTCCGTATTCGCGAACGAAGTCACATCCTGGTAATTCGATAGTCCGGTCGCAGATTGCATCATCAACAAGAATGATCGAGAAGTTATACGGTCTTCCACTTTGCCATGATATTGTGGCGGGGATGAACACACATGCGAAAAATCTACTTTTAGATGCGGAACTCGGCGCTGAGCGGTCAATTGGATATGTCAGATGTGCGGTCGGCTTATCAATTTCGTTCTTCTTTTTCGTTGTCGTCGCTCCAACGCTCGAACAAGACAATCCAGCATTGAACCTGGCACCGTATTTTGTGTTTGTTTCAGCCGGTTACTTTGCCATCGGCTGCGTCACTTTATACGTCGTTCGTTCAAACTCGTTCCGTACCTGGATGACGTGGTTGTTTACCACCATGGATATTGTGTTTTGGTGGAGCCTGCTGGTGGCAACGGTGAAGATTATAGATCTACCGTGGAGCCAGATTATCATCGTGCCACCGGTACTTTTAGCCTTCGCCATATTGGCGCTCGTTGCGCTAAGGAATAATCCGAAGCTTCAGGTCTTTGCACTCATATTTGTCGTAATGGCGCTCATAAGCCTGTACTTCCTGGCCGCGGATCCCATTACTCCCCAGATGGACAACGCGTTGGGAACAGTGGGATTTTTCGACACGCCGTTAAACATTGTGCGACTGCTCATGGTAGCACTTACTGGTGGAATTCTGTTCTTCCTAGCGGTCCGCACAAGAGCCCTTCTGAACAGGGCGATTGAAGAAACGACCCGACGGACTAAGCTGGCGCAGTTCCTGCCAGCTCAATTGGCCGAACAGTTGTCGACCGCTGAACAAGCTGAATTGCTTAAAGGGAAGTTGCAATCCGCGGCGGTGCTATTTGTCGATGTGCGGGGCTTCACAGCAATGTCCGAAGGCCTGGCGCCCGGATCGCTTGGAGAGTTTTTGTCCACGTACAGAAAAATCGTGACAGCTCAAGTGCATGGGCACAATGGGATAATCGACAAGTTCATTGGTGACTCTGTAATGGCTGTCTTTGGAGCCCCGGACGCGTCCGCCGACGATGCTCAAAACGCGCTAAAATGCAGTATCGCCATACTCGAATCCATTGATAGTTGGAATGCGAAACGAGGCAGAATGAGCTTAAAGAAAGTAAAAGTGGGGATTGGCATACATGCGGGCGAAGTTTTCTCTGGAGCAGTTGGAGACGAATCCAGGTTGGAGTTTACGGTTCTTGGCGACACAGTGAACGTAGCGGCGCGGCTTGAACAGGCAACAAAGGAATTTGGCTGCCGCCTCGTTGTATCTGAAGTAGTCTTAGAGAAATCGGGGTTCGACGTAGACCGCGAAGAGGCCTGGAAGCCCCTTGGCAATTACGAAGTTCGAGGGCGAGCGGAGAAACTGGCAATCTTCGGGTGTCCTTAAGTGTTCCCCTAGGGTATTTTAACTGTCAGTAGTATCGGAGTTCACTCGTCATGGAGCTTTTTGCAGGCCAATCGGTGCTCATTACAGGCGCAAGCGGTGGGCTGGGTAAGCAACTGGCGCTTGATTTTGCGACGCAAGGAGCGAAGGTCGCGCTCAATTATGCGTCGTCTAAGGAAAAAGCTGACAAAACCGCCGCTCGTATCGTTGCCGCCGGAGGGGAAGCCCTCACATGTTGCGCCGATATTGCGCGCTCAGATGACGTTCATTCCATGGTCAATCAGGTTGTCGAGGTGTTCGGTGGCATCGACATACTTGTCAATAACGCAGGTCTAAGTATAGACACACCGTTCCTCGAAATGCGTGAGCGCGATTGGGATCGGGTCGTGGATGTCAATTTGAAAGGCCCCTTTCTCGTCTCGCAAGCTGTTGGCCGTCACATGGTCGCTGCCAAACGAGGCCGGATCGTCAACATCTCGGCCACTTCGGCAGTCGTAGCACGGTCGGGAAACGCCAACTATGCGGTCTCGAAGGCGGGGTTGAACATGCTGACGCAATCGATGGCACTGGAGTTGGGACCCTACGTCAACGTGAACGCCGTCGCTTTGGGTTTCGTCGATAGCGAATTGGTGCGGGAGTTGTTCACGCCTGAAGAGGTTGCGCAAGCGGCCAATAGCGTGCCGCTCAAGCGGCTGACAACCTACGAGGAAACATCGGCATTTGTCTTGATGTTGGCGTCGAATGCTGCCGGTTTCGTTACTGGTCAGACAATCCCTTTCGATGGTGGCAGAGTGATGCGGTAAACGGCGAGGCGCGAATGAACGACTCAGGTTCTTCGCCGGCTTTCATGCGCTCTGTAACATCGGTCGGTGTGGGCTCGGTACGGACCTTCGCTTCAGGTAAGTCGAAGTGCCATTTTGCGGATGTAGCAGTCATTAACTTGAGCGTTAGACTCCGTTAAACTACGCTCAAAATGTTTCTACTAATTCGGAGCATCTCAGACATGTCTGTTGAAGCCTGCGCCTTGATCTGCGCAAAATGCTTTTGCGTTAGTAATAGTTTTTCACGTCAAATACTCTCCAAATATGCTTAAAGAGTCCCCAGAACTTATGTCGGTTTCACGACGCTGGTATAAGGCAATGGTCGCCCGCAATGAAGCCGAACTCAAAAACTACCTATCTGAATCTTCTGAACTGCGCTTTGTTGGTTCAGCTGATGGAGAGCTTTGGCTCGGCCCAGCGGTTCGAGAAGCGATCGGGCGTCATTTTGAAGAAGTTCCTGATATACTGGATAGGGAAGAGCTCCTTGCTGAAGCATATGAGTCAGGAGACATCGGCTGGTCTTTGTTCGCCAACCGGTTCAGGTTTCGAGGATTACCTGATCCAGTAACCTTTCGCACCACTCTGATTTTCGCGCTTGAACACGGACTTTGGAAGATTGTGCATCGCCACGCATCTCTCCCATCGCCAAATGAAACTTCGATTGGCCAAAAACACACCGCGATCCAAGATCTTCTTGATTCTGTCGAAGAAGGTTTCAACATTGGTCAGGCTGAGGGTTTGGCATCTATAATGTTTACTGACATCGTGAATTCTTCACCGATTGTCGAAGCAATAGGAGACCTCGCTTGGTCTAGACTGGTCGCTTCACATTTTGACAATCTAAGAAATGTCATCGAGGCCAATGGTGGAGAGTTTGTGAAGTCGTTGGGCGATGGAACTATGTCCAGCTTCGCTTCGGCACGGGCTGCATTAACCGCGGCAAAAACCATTCAAACCGAAATGCTCAAGCAGAATACCGAACCAAAGTTAAGCCTTAGGGTAGGACTGCATACAGGCGACGTTGTGCGATCTAACGATGATTTTTTTGGGAACGTCGTAAACAAAGCGGCTCGGGTAACCGAAGCCGCCGAACAAGGGGAAATTTGCGTGTCAGACACTACTCATGCCGTAGTTGGTGCAGACTTCGATTTGTCTTTCTCTGACCCTCAACTTGTATCTTTGAAAGGGCTTGATGGCAGCCACCAAATTCGGCTTCTAAATTGGCGTGACTGAGGATAATTGAAACTTTAATGTCAGAACTTGGTCCGATGCGACAGCTCAATTTATCTCGAGATATGTTTGCGGTACTGACAAAGCCGCTGTTCATTGCCAACGGAATCTGTATTCAACTGTCGAATGTCGTCATCGGCGATTTGCTCGCGGATTGGTGAAGAACATGGATGCCCGAATATTTCGCAGTGCAATGCCATCAGACGCAAAACGCTGCTTTGATGTGGAAACGACAGCCTACGATGGCGACGAAGCTGCCACGCTTAAGACAATATCGAAGCGGATTGCCGAGTATCCTGAGGGGTTTTTAGTTCTAGAAGTTGATAAAGAAATTGCTGGCTTCATCAACAGTGGCTGCGCATATGACGTTGAAATGTCTAACGAAGATTTCAAGGAGCTCATCGGGCATGACTCGACTGCGCCCAACGTTGTAATTATGTCGGTAGTGGTTGATCCGGCATATCAGGGCCAAGGTTTGTCTACTGCACTCATGTCTGAGTTTGTGGAGCGTATGACTAACGCAAACAAAGAAATCATCCACCTCATGTGCAAAGAGCACCACATTCCTCTCTATGAGAAGTTTGGATATAGGTACATACAGCCTTCGGCATCAGCGCATGGAGGGATTCAGTGGCATGAAATGATGATGAATTTATCGAAGGCTTAAGCAATGGGTGCGGGCTCGATGCGGTCGTTGGCTACAACGCCACGCGACGCGACCATCTGAACGGCTGTTCCGCAGACAAAGCCGTCGTTGGCTGCAGGGCTTCATGCCGAGCGAATGTTTCTTTCACGAAGGCTTGGAATTGGCATCTTAGAGTCCGTGCATACTTCGAATGCCCCAACCTTTGATTTCCGCGAGCGCTCTTTTCCACCTGCGTTCAGCTTCCTTTGCCTGAAGCACCCTTGCAGCGCGGATTCTTTGCTCGGCGATTTGGGGCGCGTTCTTGAAGATATATTCGTCGCGTGTCATCTCGATTACTCCTGTCACTGCCGGGTGATCCGGCGATGTGTTAATCTTGCATGCATAGAGGTGCAGTTCTTTGGGACGTTGTCCGGGAACTCTTGTCGTTTTGTCCAGACATCTTGCCAAACCGTTCATAGCTGTGGTGAATCCAATCTATGAGTACTCAGCACGCCCTTTCTTTTGCCGGTTTTCTGCTAGATCCAATTCGGGGGGAACTTAATAAGGATGGCGTCCCAATCCCTTTAGAGCCAAAGGTATTGGATTTGATTGTCTGGCTGGCGACGCATCCCGGACAACTTGTGTCGCGCGAAGACCTTATCGAAAATGTTTGGAATGGGCGGATCGTTTCGGATTCTGCCATCTCAAGCGCCATCAATGCGGCAAGAGTGGCTCTCGGCGACAGCGGCAGCAAGCAACGCCTGATAAAAACAGTTCCACGTAGGGGTTTTCGTTTCCAAGGTGCGGTGGAAATTTCACAGGCTTTAATTTCGGGCGTCACAATAGACAGGCCATCTTTGGCAGTTCTGCCGTTTGAAAATCTTTCGGGCGATCCCGAGCAAAGCTACTTCTCAGATGGAATCACCGACGACATTATCACCGAACTATCAAGATATGATGAGCTTTTCGTAATTGCTCGTCATTCAAGTTTCACTTTTCGCGGTGCATCGGAGAGACCCGACGAGATTGCTCGTGCTTTGGGTGTTCAGTACATCGCCGAGGGATCAGTTCGGCGCGCCGGTGGGCGGATACGGGTCACGGCCCGGCTGATCGATCCGCTGGGCGGCAATGACCTGTGGTCAGAGAGGTACGACCGTGACATTAAAGATCTCTTTGAGGTGCAAGACGAAATAAGTGCCGTTATTGCCAACACATTGGTGGGAGCCATCACACGACAGCACCACAGTCGCGCGCAAAGTAAAGGCGAGAATTCCGTAAACGCCTACGATCACTTCTTACGTGCAGTAGAGTTGAACTATCGTATGGAGCCATCCAAGGCTCAAACGGCGCGGGCCGAGGCGCAGAAGGCCCTCAAGTTAGATCCGGGATTTGCTAGGGCGCATGCGCTTGTGGCTTGGACACACATATCAGAGGCATCAAACGCCTGGGCGGATGATACTAGAACGGCGTTGGACCTTGCTAAAGAAGCGGCCCTGGCTGGCGTGTCAGCAGATCATCGAGAACCATTCGCACATGCTGTCCTTGGCTGGGTTTACATGTGGAGCGACAAAGCATTTGACCGCGGCCTCGAGGAGCAACGCCGTGCAGTTGAGACCAATCCGGGCAACGCACAGTTCCGCAGCATGCTGGCCTTCTCCATGACTTATGCAGGGCGTTCGGCGGAAGCACTTGTGGCACTAGATGAAGCCATGCGATTGAATCCATACTACCCGGAACTTTTCCATGTGTTCTATGGGAGAGCGCTCTTCAATTTGCACAGATACGAAGAAGCCATGCCAAGATTAGAACGTATTCGAACATCCCAACCCTACCACGCGAACGCTCTGGCCCACGTGGCAGCATGTTATGCTGCATTAGGGCGAAAGAGCGATGCACGTGCCACAATCGACGAGGTTAAACGCGCCAGTTCTGGCTATAACCTGACCCATGTTCGGGATTTTGTGGCCTATGCTGTTCCGGAAGAGAAGGCGCATTACTTGGAGCATCTGGTCCTAGCGGGTCTCGACTAATTGCCGTGTTCAACCTCTGTCAAAATGCCATTGTAGATCGGCGGCTTGGGGCTCGGAGCGGCCATACTCCTGCGGTTTCTACTCAGACTGTTCTTCTAGGGTCAGGACGCTCACGGTAAGAATTGAATCCGCGACCCACACGTGCGGAGGTAACTTGTATGATCAAGGGTATTCCTAAGCGGACCAAAATCAGCGGCTTGCTAGGTGTGACGGCGGCAATCAGCGCCAGTGTTGTTTGGTTCATAATGTATGGACCGGGGTCTTGGACTGGCAACATATCCAATCGCGACCTCTTTGATTCAACGGCAGATGCTGGCCTGCCTAGAGAGGTGAATGGAAAATCCGCTAAACTCCTCTCGGCCTTCCACGGGCTTGACGCACTGCCACGCGTCTCCAATGTGATTTGCAGAGGGTCTGAGGGCAACACCGGAATGCCCGTGATCTTTTCGACTGAGGTAGACATCTCGACGATGCAGGCAGGGGACTTTAAAGTCACAACCCGGTCGGGCGCGTCTGGGACGATGCACTGCGTGTCGGTGCTGCCTGCCACAGACCCTGGTGAGTTGCGCACGGTTCTTTTGATAGGGCAATTGGGACCCGCTGACAGTGACCCACCGGTTAGAGTCGACGTTGTCGGACATTTGCGGTCGATCGACGGGAAGCTAGATTTTCGGGGGGCTAGTGTGTCGGTGACACCCTTAGAAGACGGGCCGTCGATTGTTTTGGCCGAAGTCGTGGAGGACTGGACATTAGTCGGCACTTTGGGTCCGCGTCGCGTCAGAGGCAGCCTCTGCCCGACGGAAGGTATAGTTCAGGCGGTCCGTGTCACGTGGGAGGGTGGTGTGACGCTGAAAGATGGTAGCGAACCAGGTGAGGTAGAGCGCGATCAATATACGATCACCGTCGAGGCGCCCGATGGGACCCGTCGTGGAGTGAAGCCGATCGCGCTGGCCAACCTGGGTGACGGAGACAACAATCATATGCTTTGCATGGACACGACAGATCGGTCAATCTCAGTATCCTTTCCAGAAGGCATCTTGACGGACCCGAATGATGATTTGAACCCAGCCACAATGGTTTACGTAACTCCGTATCGCTAAACGTACTGTTATGACAACTCCGTAGACTTAGCGGCCATGGACACGTCGTCTCGTACCGGTGCGTTGTGAGGTGCAATAGGCTTGAGCGATAGATGCGGGATAGAAGGTCAGGTTTGGGCTCAACGCGGACATCCGAGAGATTTGGTCAGATGACTAGTTTGAGGTTGCGAGCGGACATTTCGACCGCTCGCAGGGTGGTCAGATGTCTATCTGTTCAGCAATGGTCAAAGCATCTTTAAGTTCAACGCCGAGACCCGCTTATTGTCGCAACAGCCCAGCATGTATTGCAAGGCATGCCTTCGTAAATTTCCAGCTTTACGGTTTCGCGCTCAACTTGACTGATGCTGCAAGATAAACGAACGACTGTTTTTCCGCGTTTGTGGTTATTTGCGCGTTAAAATGAAAGACTGGGACTTCTGTCGCTAATGTAGACTAAGGAGGACTTCGAGGTCGCGGCAGGTGAGCGGTTCCATAAGTTTGCGATCTTCTCCGTTTAGCGATTTGCCATCAGAAATATGATCTTTCAGCAACCGAGAAATCTGGCTCGTCGACTGATAGTAGAGTTCGGGATTGGACCGGCTCAGGTCAGATAACAAGCGCCGCAGCAGCGCCTTTCGCCGCTCGGCATCGGTTTCTGATTTCTTGTCTTGCAGCATGATAGTTTTACCTGAGGATGCCTACTCAGCAATTAGGGTTCTTTTGCACCTCGTAAAGCCTATCTGTTTGCCTGCGACTACTAGTGGAGGATCGTCGCGTCGAAGCGAATGAAGGATTCGACTTGATGATAGATCAACTTAAACGTCTTTTTGACCGGAAGACTTACGCGGTTGTACCTTATGAAGCCGCGCAGCAGCATGCAAACTCTGCCGACATGGTCGCGGCACTGAACGCCGATCCTTACTTGATGGTAGCCGACGCGGGACTGCGGTTGATCTCCGTCTTTGACGATTTGCATTACGATCGTGCAGATCTTGATATCTTGTCCGCCCCGATGCGAAGACGCGCATTGAAAAAACTCGCCCCTTTCGAATATTTTCAGCGATCTGGTTCGGTGATTGAGAACCGCGCTGCTGACATACGCATTCATATGCCGAAATTCCGTGCGCTTGGTGCATCGCCGTTTGACGCGCTGCGAGAAACATCCATGCGGCCACAAGATTATGCTCTGCTGACCCCAACGCAAGCCGCGGCGCAAATGATTGCGGCCTATGAGGTCGATACCGCGAAAGAGCGTTTGGCAGCATTGGTCGTAAAACACCCGGCAAATTTGTTGCGTCTGTTTGACTTTCTGGAACCTACCCCTTCAAAAGCATCGGTCCGCGAGATGTTGGGCGAACTGCTCTTTCTGCAACGCGCTGCAGTGGCCGAGGAACCGCTGAAGAGCCGACGGGCATTGCGTTAGCATGTCAGGGAACATCAATAGTGGAATCGAAGCGCTCAACAATCATGCTTGAATTAAATTCGATCTAAGGGCTTTCAGAACAACCGACATCGATTCTGGAGCGTTAGATGAGGGCAAAGTCCGCGACTCAGACATCAAAGTCTCAAATTTCTTCGTGCTGTGAACGAATGGCCGCTTTTCTCTCTGCGACGCAGATGATGTCTTAGGTCGGTGATATTGCTGCACCTGCGAGGGTTCAGACCTGAGCACTTCCAGTATGGGCTCAGTGCAGACCTTCGCTGCACTTAACGCGAACGTCAGCTTTGCGGGCAGAACGAATGTCTTTTCTTTCCTAATAGGCGTTGGATAGTTATGATCCTCGCATGTCAAAGCGGGACAAACTCAAGCGTAACCGTATGAAACGATATGAAGATTTAGCATCGCGTCGAAACTACGTTGAACCGATGCAATACTTGTTTGGGCAGCTGAAAGGCGCGGTTGATAAGGGCAATCATGACAAGGCTATCAAGATTGCGATGTTTCTCATTCCATTTGGGCATGCCAAAGCCTTGCCGCGGAAACAGGATGGTGATGAGGTGGGTACCGACCGCCTCACAGTTAACTTCACGGTGGACTAATTCGATCTAGGACATCCGTTGTTGTCGATTCTATAAGATCAAGTAACTCATACGCCACAAATAGTATGGGGGACTATATGGGGGTCTAATAAGGACTACTACAACACAACCCACTGATATTAATAAACTTAAAGGATTATTGTGGTGCCCAAGGAGAGACTCGAACTCTCACGCCCGTGAAGGCGGGGGATTTTGAATCCAAATAGTATCATTGTTTTTATTGTATTAATTAGTCATAAGTCACGGAAATCGTCCCACGAATAGGGTTATTTTGGGCTATCAAACATCCCTTAGGTTTCGCCTTGGCTTTTTTCCCGCGCGCACAAAAAATCGCTGTGTGCCCAACCTTCCAGCTTGTGGAAGGTTGTTGTTAGCAGTACGGTATTACCGGAAACAAGATCGGAAAGATGGTTGTACTAATAAACCAAAAGCGCAAAGCACAAACCTCCAACAGCTAAGGCGAATGACTCATTCGTTTTTAAGATGAGCTTGGCCTAGATAATCTAAATTAGCGCCGCACTGACAGTTGGCATTCCACCTTGATGCCAGCGGCTTTGCTCTGACCTCGAAGCCGCAATATGGGCAAATCCCACCAGTACCATGAATGTCTGATGTTTGTCTGTATTTCAAAATGGTCCAACCGTCCTGAATGCTCGGACTAACATTCTCGTCCCAAGCCAGAACTTCAGTAAACGCGGTTTCTTTGCTCGGCAGTTCCTCGAAGCGCATTAACCGGCTTTTGAGATAAGTTTGTACTCGTTCTTTTGGCGAGCGAATTTCGGTAGTTCCCAATTTTTCTGCCTCGTCGCTCAAGCCGGAGGTAAGCTCTTCGATTTTGCTTTTGAAACGAGACAGTCTTGCTTCCGTTTCGATTTGCTCCGTCTTCCGCTCGCGAAAGGCCCTTTGCTCAAGTAATTCTTCTCCGTGCAGGAAGCGCCTGCCCGTCGCTGAGTCCAAGGCAGCTACATTCTTGGCTACATCCTCGAGATCGAAGTCTACTCCATCACCACAAATTTCAGACACCAACCCCTGAAAGGCTTCAAATATATCCTCCCCCAAGACAAGCCCCGAGACAGGGTTCACTTCAAGAGGCTCATCGAAATCATCTGCTTCTATGAGAGTTTGTTCTGCCGATAGCGTGAAAGAGCCACTGTCCAAGCGTTCGAGTGAAACTTCCCAACGCCATTCATATCCAGCCATGTTACCGTCGACGTATTCAAAGATGACTTTCTTCAAGGGGTGCTTCCCGAATTCAACTATAATGCGACGATGCTGGCTACTTACTCCGTCAGTTGCAAGCTTACTATCTCCTGATCGACCTACCACATGATTTACTTCAACCCGAAAGTGACAATGCATTTGTTTCCCGATGGAACTTTCAGTTTTGATTTTTCCAGATAATTTTCGAGTGCTGTCAGACGAATTCGAACTCGTCTCTGTTAGGCCAGTGACGCTGTCCTTTATCCCGCGCCAAGTTCGCGCCACTCGGCAAGAGCGGCGGTGCGTGTCAGCTTGAAGGTGTCTCTGCTGGTGAGCGATCTTTCCTGGTTGAAATGGTTGTAGATGGAGGAATAGACGGCGGCGAATTTCTGCAAACTTCGCATCCGCCTGAAACGCTGTATGGCGCGTTCCCTTCGTCGGAACGGCAGGTGCGAATTCTCAACCCGGTTGTTCAGCCACCTGCCCGTCTTTTGTTTTTCGAGCGCACCCAATTCTCTGAACGCAGCCTTGTAGGACGCGAAGCGATCTGTGACGACTTCTTCAGCTTTGCCGTGCCGTTTCATCAATTTCCTAAGGAATTTCAGTGCTGCAGCCTTGTTTCGACGTTTGGTGACAACGGCTTCCAGCACCTCACCTTCCTGATCCACAGCCCGCCACAGATAATGCCGCTTACCATTCACCTTCACAAAGACCTCGTCCACGTGCCATTTCCATTTCGAGAACGCGCGCAGCCGCTGAACACGCTTTCTTCGGATCTCAGAAGCAAACATCGGACCGAACCTATTCCACCAGTAGGAGGACATAACGGCGCCCGAAACGCCGTGATGAGATGCAAGGGCAGAAGTGAGTGATGATTATCGTAAGGGACCGCAGCCGGGACAGCCCGAGGTCTTGTCTGGACATTAAAGTCCGATCTTCTGATCGGCACCTGGCATGCGGACTTCATCAAGGCCAGCGGTCACATGCACCGCGTCAACAGGCCGGACAAATGACCGCAACCTGCTTCGATGCACGTCGCTCAAGAAATCTCTTGCAAAAAAGGAGCCGTCCACAAATGACAAGACCGCTCAAGCCAAGTTATTCTGACATCTCCCTTTGGGTCGAGTTGCGGATCGCAACTTCGGCCATGGCAGTGGCACCCCTTGGCAAACCCGTCAAACGATCCGTAGACTAAATTCGTCCGAAAAAGGGAAAGCTGGCTTTTAGACGAATAGTGCAGCAAGGCTCCATAGCTGAGCCACTCGCAGGATTTGATTGTATTGAACTCGGAGAAACTAGATGAGGTCCAACGCTGCATCCGTGAATTTGGGCCGCTTATACGAGATTGCCTCGTCCGATCAGGCTCTTGAAAAAATGTTGTCGGAGGGGCCTGAAAAGTGTCGGGCTTTGGGCAAGGGGGCCATCGATCGTGGGCTGTTGGCTCTTGCCTATGATATCCTCTTGGCAGGTATCAATAGTTTTCCAGAAGACATTGAACTCACCTATCTGGCGGCACTCGCATTGGCGCGAAGCGGCTCGCTGGATGCGGCCTCCTCGCGACTTGATCAAGTTTTGCACAGTCCCGCCGCTGATCGAAAGCAGTCTATCGAGATGTTGAGCCTCGCCGGACGGATCGCAAAAGATCGCTGGGCCAAATCCGCGAACGTCGAAGAAAGCCGGGCAGCCGGTGAGGAGTCCATTTGCCATTACCTCCAAGCATTCGACTTGTCGGGAAATTTTTTTCCGGGCATCAATGCCGCCACGATGCTGTTTGCGATCGGCGATCGAAAACGAAGCCGCGAGTTAGCCAAGCGGATCGAGGGCACCTGTCAGGCCATTGCCAACCCCGACTATTGGTGCGTTGCGACCCTCGGTGAAACTTTCCTGCTCAGAGAAGACTACGACGCTGCAAAAAAACTCTACGCTAAGGCGGCACAAATGGCCAAGGGAAAGTTCGGCGATTTGGCCAGCATGCGTAGGCAGCTGCGCCTAATTGAGCGTTGCGTGGGCTTGCCCGACAATTTCATCGATGTTGTATCCATTCCCGCGGTCGCGGCGTTCCTACCGGTAACAGGAGCCAGCGTCGGTAATAATGGACCGGCCGCGGGTTCGGAGGAATTCGAAACGCTGGAGGGTCGCCCGAGCGCGGTTATGTTGGACCGGGATATCGGCTTTGCCTATTGCTCTGTTTCGAGTATCTCGGAGATCCTATTTCTTGAGGCAATGCAGTCGCGCGGCGCGGAGACAAATGTCGTCTTGCCCTTTTCACGCGATGAAGTTGCGGACGCCTGTATCGGTGTCTTCGGAGAAAATTGGATCGCTCGTTTTCACAGCGTTGTCGACGGGGCGGACTCGGTCGAGGTGGCGACCCGCGAGGGGCATTATGGCGACGGCAGTCTCTATGGCTATGCGAGGCGGCTTGCAGGCGGCTATGCTCAGTTGCGGACACGCTATCTAGAAGCGGATCTGCATCTGTTCACCGTCGCCGACGATGCCCGCATGTTCGACAACCACTTCCCATCCACCATGCGACGGAAAGCCAGGTATTTTCACACCGTTGAAATGAGCTGGGGATCCCCGACATCGCCGGCCAACGGCCCAAATACCAGAGCGAAGAGCGCTATGCGGGAAGTGCGAACGATGATATTTGCCGATGTGGTGGGCTTCTCCGGCTTCTCCGAAGAGAGCACCTTGTCCTATGTCAGATTTCTCGGCGAGATCGCCGACATATTAAATACCAGCCCGCAGCGCCCGTTGTTTCAGAATACATGGGGCGACGGGCTTTTTCTGGTTTTCGCGAACGCCGTGGATGCCGGCGTTTTTTCAATGAACCTGCTGGATACGCTTCGGACAACGGATTGGTTGGCGAAAGGCCTTCCGCGGGAAACAAACATACGGATCGGTATCCATACCGGTCCGGTATATCCCGCCAACGACAAAATCATCGCCCGCCAGAATTTTTTCGGAACCCACGTAAACAAAGCGGCGAGGATCGAACCGGTGGCAACGCCTGGTACGGTCTATTTGAGTGAACAGTGCGCCGCCTATATCGTGGCGGAAGACGACGATAAGCTGTCAGCGGATTATCTGGGTATCGTCCCTCTCGCCAAAGGCTTCGGAACCGACCGGATCTATCGGCTTCGACGCCGGTCCGTCATGGACTACTGACGCCCTCGCCTTCCATCTCGCCATGCTCGCGAACATCGAGGCCAGCAAGTTCCTCTTGCTTCGAAACTCTCAACACTCCCAGGCTTTTCATCCCCATGAAGAAAAGATAGATTGTGCCAAACGCCCAAGCCGAAATGACCAACGAGCCAAGAATTTGTGTTCCCAGCGCGTGGTCGCCGAAAATTCCGGTGGCAATGCCTCCCCAGAGACCGCACAGGCCGTGAACGGGCCAGGCGCCGACAGCATCGTCGATGCGGACTTTCTCCAGAAACAGATTGCCCAGAACGACCAAGACACCGGCATGCATGGGACAACAACGGGGCCACGCTCGTTTTCCTTTAGTTCTTTGTCCAGCTCGCCTGCGTCAATCCTGCTTCCCACTCGGCATTATCGTCGACATTTTCCCGGAGTTGCCGTCTCTCTGGCTTGTGGCTTCCAATCTTTTTCGCGCATTAATTCCTTTGAAAGCCTTAAGCTGAGCCGTCCGTTAGGACGCGGCCCTGTAGTATTCATGGTCTCTAAACATGTAATAAAGCAGGACGAACGAGCTAAACAAAAAGATCCCGACTGAATCCCCCACAACCCATCGCGCCCAAGTCTTCGCAAAGTCTGAAATGGGTACAATATCTGAGAAATATAGCGATCCGACACCAATTGCGGCGTTGACGGTTGCACTGATCACTGCTCCGAAGGTGCCTAGCTTTAGGGCTCTGAAAAAGATCGAAAGCTCACCCCAAGGGCCGAGAGTTCGCAGGGCCAAGGTGGCGATAATCGCTCCCAAGGCACTGCCGACTCCGATTCCAACGGCGGCTTGGATTGTTGAACCAAAAAAAGGTTGGAGATCAAAGATGCCAAAGCAACGCCTGGCCAGAGCCGCATATCTAAGTAGACCAACGCAACAAGTGCAGAGCCGGCCGGCAACCAGATGACCGCAACACCCGCGTTGTTAGCCGCCATTGTTAGGCTGAGTATGGCCAGAACGAAACTGACAAGGACATACACAACAAAGATGACGAGAAACTTTGGGCCAACAGCCAACCTGTTCCTCTGAGTCTCGCTCGTAGGCAATGTCGTTCCATTATTACTGTTCGAGTCAGTCCACATTCCTTGTTCCAAGGTTTCTGAGCTATGCCACCTGCTTTCTGCGAGTAGCTGATATTTCTGCTGTGCGAGGAAAGCTCCAAATCAAGACCAGCCGTCTCTTTTCAGCTCATTGGTGTTGCTCCCCTCAGCTGGATGCATTCAGAAGAACTCCAGCTTCGATTCCAGGACAAGGTTTCCTGCCGCATCAACAATATGGAACTACCCGTCTGTGCTCCAGCCGAGCTTCTCAGAGAGGGCCTGCATCTGGCCGCCAGTCAGATGCGCCGCATCTGTTACAGGCGCACGGCCGGAAACGTGCACCTACTTCCAGTCCTCGAACATCGTCTTCTGGATCTCGATCCTTGCCATACCTTACTCCAATCCTCCTAATCACACAGCCTTAAGCCCCTCTTCGTGAGCCACTTTGACGGTTCGCATTATGCGGTCGACAACGAGATAAGGATCGGCATCGGATGCCGGTCGCCGATCTTCCAAGTAGCCCTTCCAGTCATGCGTTGTAGTGTACAGTGGTATGCGAATTGATGCGCCTCGGTTCGACGCTCCAAAGCTAAACTCATCGATCGAGGCCGTTTCATGAGACCCAGTCAACCTTCGTTCGTTTCCTGCCCCGTAAACATCGATGTGATCCTGATGGAACGGACGAAACCCTTCGCATAGCGCCTCGACATAGTCCTTTCCACCGACATCGCGCAGGTAGTCATAGGAAAAGTTTGAGTGCATGCCAGAGCCGTTCCAATCCCCAGAGATCGGTTTCGGATCGAAAGTCGCTATCAGATCATATTTCTCAGATATAAGGTGCAGTAGAAAGCGAGCTATAATCAGGTCATCCGCAGCGCGAAGGGCCCCCTTTCCAAAACACTGAAATTCCCACTGACCCAGCATGACCTCGGCATTAGTCCCGGTCACACCCAAGTCGGCAGCAAGGCAGGCGTCCCAGTGTTCGTCGACCATTTCTCTTGCCTCAACGCGATGCGATCCGACGGCGCAGTAGTAGGGTCCCTGGGGCTCCGGAAAGCCACCATCCGGAAAGCCAACAGGTCGTCCATTTGAGGTCATCAAAATGTATTCCTGCTCAAAACCAAACCAGAATTCAGCTTCAGTTTCCCGATCGATGAGGTTTCGCGTGTTGGTTTCGTGGGGGCGTCCATCCCGATGAAAAACCTCGCACAAAACGAGGTAGGCGTTTTGCCTGAAGGGATTTGGATAGACCCGAACCGGCTGCAGAATGCAGTCAGAGTCATGGCCCTCCGCCTGCTGAGTAGAGCTGCCATCAAAGCCCCATTTCGGGGTCTCTTCAAGCGACCCGGTGTACGAACTATCCGGGTGGATTTGTGCTTTTGTCCGGATGTTTGTGACCTCGTAGCCATCCAGCCAAATGTAGTCGAGACGAGCGTTTGCCATTGTTTTCTCCTTAATTTTTGCCCTGTCCGTTCGTAAAGAATTGTCGGACCAGTGGCGAACTCTGTGCGGCCCTTATAGAAAGGGTCACCTAGTTTGGCGGATGCATTGGCCCGCGGATCATCCGCACAGCAACCGCCATCGCATGACGGCGGATGTGCTTATGTTCGTCGATGCCGCTAAGCGACACATCAAGCCACTCATCAACAGCCTTCTCCGTAACCGGCATCTTTTGAGCAGTCAGGCCAAGCACCGCTTCTATGGCTGCGGTGTAGCCGGCTTTAGTTTCGGCCTCGTCATCCCAGTTGAAAACCAAACGCTTCTCCCTCTCCGTAGCGTTTTGAGTCGACCTGCCCGCTCTCCACGAAAGCCTTCAGCAAATTGACACCCCTCACAAAACCGTTACATACTCAAATTCAATAATCAACATATACTCGGGGGGGGCAAAAAAGTGGATACATTACAACAAGTTATCTCTGCCTTGGGTCTGTTCGGCCTCCTAGCCTGCTCCACCCTTTTGTTGGTGAGGATCGCGACAGTCTATGTGTCCGGGCGCGTTCACCGCATCCGAGCATCAGCGGAACTCATTGGCTTTCTGGTGTTTCTCGATTTCACGATCGGCCCCGGGCTTCGCTTCATAGGAGCTGAGTCGCTTGTCGCACCTTTAGAGAAAGCGGTTCTTGCAGCTACGGCTATCGGCGTCGCCTTTTTAGTGAACGGCGTAGTTCGCGTCGTTTTTTGGGATGGTCTACTCTCAGATCACGGTCAGAGGAAAGTCCCTGTTATTGTCACCGGAAGCGTCGGGGTTGCGATCTATCTTGCAGCCATCTTGCTGGTGATGCACTTCGTCTACGATGAGCCGGTCGGAGGTCTGCTGGCAACATCGGGCGTGGCGGCCCTTGTGCTTGGGTTTGCGGCGCAATCGACACTTAAGGAAGTTTTCTCTGGCGTTGCTCTTAATGCGACTCAGGCCTTGCGTCTAGGTGACTACGTCGAAATCGACGGAGTGTATGGTCAAGTTCACGAAATCAACTGGCGTTCGATCTCTGTCAAGAACCCACATACCAACTCTCTCTACATCTTTCCCAACAGTGGCGTCGCTGACCGAACTATCCTGAACTTCAGTGAACCTACCAGTCGTTTTCGATACTACCTCACTTTCACTTTGGAGCTGTCATCGCCTCCAGAGCTCGCCATTCGCGCTGTCGCGAAGGAACTCGAAAATTCGAGATTCGTTCGCCGCGACCCGAAACCTGATTTCAACTTGCTCGGATATACGAGTGAGGGGATTGAAGTGAGAGTTCGCTGGCATTTCGATGATGATGATCATTGGTGGGATGCCCAAAATGAAATGGTCATGGCCATCTGGAGTGCCATGAGGAAGCAACGGCTGCGCATCGCGATCAACCGCCATTGGCTTGGAACCGGCGACGAATGGGAGAAACTCGACCAGAGCAGCGCCGCTGATTTCGGGAAAGACAAGCTCGCCGACCAGTTCGGAAAATCAGAAATCTTCTCGGAATGCACTAAGGGAAATCTGGCTCATTTGGCCGATGCCGCCAGAATTCTGACGCTCAATCCACCGGCTTGCTTCTATGAGCCGGGCGGGCCATCAGATGGGCTCTATTTCGTCCTTAGCGGCAATGTCGCGCTTTATCAGCGCTTGGAAGATGATGGAGTGAACGAGGTCAAAGTGGAGAATTGCCCGAGTGGCGAGATATTTGGTCTGCAAAGCTTCCTGAATGACACACCTCGAATTTACCTAGCACAGGCGGAACAATATTCAGTTGTCGCACATCTTCCCGAGGACGCAATCCGAAGCTTGATATCCGACAGCCCTGAAATCCAACTCAAACTACAAGACGCACTCGCGCAGCGTGCTCCGCAACGCGAAGAGGATGCCAAGGTTGCTCACAAAGAACTTCTAGCAGCTCTGCATGCTGAAGAACGCCGCAAGCTTTCGGAAGAGCTACGACAGAACGTGGGAGAATTGCTGGAACGTCCGGCATTGCATCACTTCATGAGCCTTCTGTCATCCAAGGTTCGCCACGAAGATGTATTGAAGTCGACAATGGCAGGTGCTGCCATCATCGCGGCTTGCCGAGGCGACGTGGATGAGGATGAGGAACTGTTTCTCCGGCGAACTATGGCGGAGGCGGACTTGCTAAGACACATGGATTTGGATCACGGGTTGGAGCTGTTTCGTGAGTTTACGGCCTCAGAAGATGTTCTGGTGCGAGATGGGCGAGTTTTCGCGATGCTCGACCGGGCAAGCGAGATGAAAGGCGGATCACAAATCGCCCATGCGATTGCCGTCGGAATGACAGGCGTTCACGGAACGCCGACCCAGAAGGAATGCGAAGCGCTTGTGGACATCTCGAAACGACTCGGACTGGAGGCGCCAAAATGGGCACTAAACGTCGAGGGAGAGCTGAATGGGTGAGGGAGTGGCAAAATCAGGGTTTGTCTTCACCATTGGTCTTACAGGGCACCGTGTCATTCATCCTGAAGCCATTGCTGACATACGCGCGGCGCTAAAAAATGAGCTCGAGGCTATGCGGGAGCGGTTTGAAGCCCTTCCGGTTGAACTTGTCACTGGATTGGCTCAGGGCGCCGATACGCTCGCCACCGAGGTTGCGCTTGAGATCGGATTGCCCGTGCGCGCGGTTCTGCCGATGCCCCGCGCGCTCTACGAGGCTGACTTTGACGGCGAAGCCCATTCCAACCTAATCAGACTATTGGAGGACGCACGCGTCAAAGTGCAGGAGTTACCACTCCCTCACGGGACTAGGGAGGACGACTGCAAAGAGGGCGCGTCTCGTGATGCCCTCTACGCGCGGCTCATGGATTACCTTGTCAGGCGTTCGAATGTCCTAGTTGCTCTTTGGGATGGAGAGGTGACGGGTCTGACTGGCGGATCTTCCGACGTTGTCGTTCGCTACCTCTCTGGTTCAGAGCCGCAGGCACGGCAGGCCCGCAAACTCGAAGCGGTTGGTGACGCCGGGTTGGCCGATGATCAATCGGACCTCGCAATTTGGATTGAAACGCCTAGGCAGGCGAGTGAAGTTGAGCACGGCGACGTGCAGACTAGCTATCTGGTACAGGCAGGTGCTACCGGCCTAATCTGTCGCCTGCCGCAATTCCCTGACTTCGTACTGGAGCGCTGGAGCGAGTTTGACCAGTATGCCATCGAACGTGATACAGCTATCGGCACCGATTTGACCGCTTATCCGATCTCGACCCCCGATGACATCAAGGTATCAGAAGTCACATCATCAATTGACGTGGATTTCGTCCGTGCGGATCAACTTGCCCTCGCAAATCAGCGTCAATCGGATCGTCTCTTTAAGCTCTTCGGCCTCATGGCCGCCCTGATGGGGCTGACATTTCTGCTCTATGCGAAGATTGCCGCATTGAAACTGTTTCTCATCGCTTATGTAGCTCTGTTTGCGGGAGGTTTCATACTTTTCGCCATTGGCTCGAAGCGCGGCTGGTTTGGACGTCACCTCGCCTTCCGTGCGCTGGCCGAGGCACTCCGCATCCGATTTTTCCTCGTATTGTCTGGAGGTGGTGCAACAGGCCAGACGCGGCGGCTTTTCCGACTGACCAGTATTGAGCGTTTCAAGGGCTTCGGATGGATTGGCGATGCAATCCGATGCACAGAACCTTTGACCTACGAAAGCACTGTGCCTGCGAAAGAACGGGTTGCGGCGGCATCAGAAAGATGGGTCAAGGATCAAGCGGCATATTTTGCGCGAAAGCATCACCAGTTACACGGTGAGCACGAGCGTCTCGAAACAGTAAAGAAATTCCTGTTTCTCGCAGCGTTTCTCGGTGCCGTCTCGCTGCTCTTCTTCAAGAAGTCACTCTACGGTTTCCATATCGGCGACCTCGATGGCAAGACCCTTGTCGTCTTCCTCATGGGGCTTTTGCCGCTTTGGCTTGCAATATGGGAAATCTACCAAACGAAGATGGCGACGCGTGAACTGCTCTGGCAGTACGCAAATCAGGGAGAGCTGTTCGAACTTGCAGAGCGGCGTCTCGAAGCGATTTCCGATCCTATCTATGCCCAGGATGTGATCGCGGATTTAGCCGAACGCTCGCTCATGGACGTAGTCCAGTGGAGCACGCACCGCTACCACCGCGAACATGAGCCGCCATCAGCAGGATGATGAAGAAAGTGGAGGATAGCAGCGCTTTCAAAGCACAACTGTCCAAGTTGCGCCACGACATTCGCACACCGGTAGGCCATATCATCGGCTACGCCGAGATGATTGAGGAGGATCTACCGCCTGATCTCCTGAAGACATTTTCGGGAGACCTGCAAGCCATCCAGAATGCAGGCCAAAAAATGCTTGCTCTTATAGAAGATTTCTTGGGAGCCACGACGGCGTCGCCTGAAGAAGTCAATGTAAGCGAGGCTCAGTTTCAGTTTCGAATGCAACTCAACCACATAAACGGCTATTCGGAAATGATCTTCGAGGAGGCGACAGACCTCGACGAAAACGAGTTTATCTCTGATATTGAAAAAATTTCTGGAGCGGGCCGGGCTGCTTTGAAATTGGTTGAAGCGATCCCGCAGCGTCTACTTGAAAAAAGCGCCTATAAAGAAACTAGTCCAAAGAAAAAAAACATACCCACTACTGAGCAGAACACTCAGGTTATCACCAGCGAAATCGGCCAAGGCGGAGAAATTCTGGTCGTCGACGATGACATTTCCAACCGAGAATTGCTCAAGCGGCGCGTAAAACGCATGGGCTACTCCGCACGGGTAGTTTCCAGCGGTGAGGAGGCTCTTGCCCTACTTGAAACTGAGCGATTTGATCTCGTCCTGCTCGACTACATGATGCCCGGCCTGTCGGGTCTTGAGACCCTGCAACGAATGAAGTCGTCATCTCGCCTGCGCACAATCCCAGTCATCATGTTATCTGCATCTGATGATATCGGGATGATGGTCGAATGTATCCTACAAGGTGCAGAAGACTACATCTTCAAGCCTTTCAATCCAATCCTGCTTCAAGCTCGGATCAGCGCATGCCTCGAAAAGGTGCGCCTGCGTCAGAACATATCAAGGCAGTTCCGGATTTTTATATCCTCACCAGGCGACGTCATTCCTGAGCGGCGAGTGGCAAAGACTGTGATTGGGCGTCTCAACGAGGAGTTTTTTGGACGTGCCTATTTGATCCCAATCCTCTGGGAAGAGGAGCCCATGCTGGCTTCTGAGACCTTCCAGGCTCAGATCCACCCACCGCATGAGACGGAAATCTACGTTGGTATCCTTTGGTCTCGCATCGGCTCACCTCTGCCCGATACGATCCTGAGACCCGACGGAACCCGATATGAGTCTGGTACGGCATTCGAATTCGAGGACGCCCTAAGCGGTTTCAAGCAGCAAGGCTCTCCGGAGATGCTACTCTACCGAAAACAGGGGGCACCAACGTTGTCGCTCGAGGATCGTGACGTGGTTCTCGACAGGCTCGACCAGATCGACAAGCTCAGCCAGTATCTCGATCGCTGGCTTATTGGCGAAGACGGCTCCTATATCGGAGCCTTTCATATGTTTGAAACCGAGGAACAGCTCGACACGATGCTCGAGATGCATCTGCGAAAACTCGTTGAGGCTCGGCTAGCAGAAGATACGTCGGCGCGAACAGACGCCGCCTGAGGCGTCGTTCCGATGATCCGGTGAAGAAGAAAAGGAAGGGAAGACAAGATGGCAAAAATTCTTCTGGTTGAAGACAATGAGATGAACCGAGACATGCTGTCTCGCAGGCTCAAGAAGAAGGGCTACGACGTCGTCATGGCGTTTGACGGCCAGCGCGGTGTCGAGATGGCCTCAGAGGAAAGTCCCGACATTATTCTGCTCGATATGAGCCTTCCGGTGATGGATGGCTGGGACGCAGCACGCCACCTCAAAGCCAGCGACCAAACAAAGAGCATTCCGGTTATCGCGCTGACTGCACATGCTATGGCTGGTGATCGCGACAAGGCTCTGGGTGCTGGCTGCGACGACTACGACACCAAGCCAGTCGACATAAAGCGACTTCTAGAAAAGATTGAAGGGTGGCTGAACGCGTGACGAGGCAAGGTTCTCATAGGCGCAAGCTCTGGTTGGTTGCCTGATGGCGG
Organism: Ruegeria sp. YKSD179; assembly: GCF_059612885.1. Classification (NCBI taxonomy): domain Bacteria; kingdom Pseudomonadati; phylum Pseudomonadota; class Alphaproteobacteria; order Rhodobacterales; family Roseobacteraceae; genus Ruegeria; species Ruegeria sp. YKSD179. The sequence continues at coordinate 36,972 of NZ_JBXWRL010000011.1, forward strand.
ACGTCGATCTGCTCTGGGTCATTTTTGCCAGTGCCCTGGTCTTTTTGATGCAGGGTGGTTTCTTGTGCCTAGAGAGTGGGATGACGCGCTCAAAAAATAGCATCAACGTCGCGATCAAGAACCTCGCGGATTTCTGTCTGTCTACGCTTGTATTCTGGACGCTCGGCTTTGGGCTTATGTTTGGGCTGAGCTATCAAGGGTGGATCGGATCGGATCTGTTCTCCCTCGACTTTGCAAAGGCCTCCCCGTCTCTTGCTGTCTTCTTCTTATTCCAGGTGATGTTTTGTGGTGCCGCGGTCACGATCCTCTCGGGGATTGTCGCCGAGCGGATGAAGTTCGGGGCCTATCTCTTCGTCGCTGTGATCGTATCGGGGTTCCTCTACCCGATTGCAGGGCACTGGAGCTGGGCTGGCCTTGACGGCACAGGTGGATCGGGCTGGCTTGCAGAGTTGGGTTTTGTGGATTTTGCCGGGTCGACGGTGGTTCACAGCGTTGGGGGTTGGGCGGGCCTCGCGCTCGTCTTGATTGTGGGCCCGCGCTTGGGGCGCTTTGATGACGGCTCTGGCGCCCACACTATCACCCCTTCGAACATGCCCACCGCCACACTTGGGGCTCTTCTTCTCTTCATCGGCTGGCTGGGCTTCAATGGCGGAAGCACATTGGTGCTGGACGAAACTGTACCTTCTATTCTCATCAACACGGTCGTCGGAGGATGTGTCGGTGCTATCTCGGCCGGGGGGCTTCGCTACGCGGTCAATCAGCGGCTCGACGTGGATCAGTTCATCAATGGCGCACTAGGCGGACTTGTTGCGGTTACCGCGAACTGTTTCGCCGTCTCGACAGGGTCCGCCGCCCTGATTGGCCTGGTTGGTGGCATGATTGTCGTCTTCTTCAGCCAGATCCTCGAAACCCTGAAGATCGACGATGCGGTCGGAGCAATCCCTGTGCACCTGGGGGCCGGGATATGGGGCACTCTGGCGACTGGCCTCTACGGCGATCTCGAAACCCTTGGCACAGGGCTGAGCCGCCTCGAACAGATCGGTGTTCAAGGTCTGGGCGTGCTTGTCTATGGCATCTGGACCTTCGGAGTGGCCCTTCTCGTATTCTCGGCTGGTAACGCGGTTTTCCGGTTCAGGGTAACCGAAGAGGAAGAGATCGCAGGGCTCAATATCTCAGAACATGGGATGCAGCACGAAAGTGAGTTGCCGATTGTAGAAAGACATTTCTTGGAGAGCCCTAGATGAAACTTCTTAAGGCTCGAGATTTCGCGAATGTAAAGCGGTTGCAAGGCCCTCGCTTTTTCCAGAAGAGGATCGATTGATGGAGGGCATTGATCTGCTTTGGGTGGCCATCGCCACTACGCTATTGTTCTTAATGCAAGCGGGCTTTCTTTGCCTCGAAACCGGAATGACCCGGTCGAAAAATAATATCAACGTCGCCATCAAGAACTTCTGTGACTTCTGTGTTTCGGCTCTGACGTTCTGGTTCCTGGGCTTCGGACTGATGTATGGTCTGAGCTATCAAGGGTGGATCGGATCGGATCTGTTCTCCCTCGACTTTGCAAAGGCCTCCCCGTCTCTTGCTGTCTTCTTCTTGTTCCAGGTGATGTTATGCGCGACGTCGGTCACGATCCTCTCGGGGATTGTCGCCGAGCGGATGAAGTTCGGGGCCTATCTTTTTGTCGCTGTGATCGTATCGGGGTTCCTCTACCCGATTGCAGGGCACTGGAGCTGGGCTGGGCGATTGTCCGAGGGGTCAGGCTGGCTTGCAGAGTTGGGTTTTGTGGATTTTGCCGGGTCGACGGTGGTTCACAGCGTTGGGGGTTGGGCGGGCCTCGCGCTCGTCTTGATTGTGGGCCCGCGCTTGGGGCGCTTTGATGACGGCTCTGGCGCCCACACTATCACCCCTTCGAACATGCCCACCGCCACACTTGGGGCTCTTCTTCTCTTCATCGGCTGGCTGGGCTTCAATGGCGGAAGCACATTGGTGCTGGACGAAACTGTACCTTCTATTCTCATCAACACGGTCGTCGGAGGATGTGTCGGTGCTATCTCGGCCGGGGGGCTTCGCTACGCGGTCAATCAGCGGCTCGACGTGGATCAGTTCATCAATGGCGCACTAGGCGGACTTGTTGCGGTTACCGCGAACTGTTTCGCCGTCTCGACAGGGTCCGCCGCCCTGATTGGCCTGGTTGGTGGCATGATTGTCGTCTTCTTCAGCCAGATCCTCGAAACCCTGAAGATCGACGATGCGGTCGGAGCAATCCCTGTGCACCTGGGGGCCGGGATATGGGGCACTCTGGCGACTGGCCTCTACGGCGATCTCGAAACCCTTGGCACAGGGCTGAGCCGCCTCGAACAGATCGGTGTTCAAGGTCTGGGCGTGCTTGTCTATGGCATCTGGACCTTCGGAGTGGCCCTTCTCGTATTCTCGGCTGGTAACGCGGTTTTCCGGTTCAGGGTAACCGAAGAGGAAGAGATCGCAGGGCTCAATATCGCAGAGCTTGGGATTCATCATGAGAGCGAGCTGCAAGCTTCAATATCAACGCCCGTTGGAACACGGCCATGAACAAGAACTCTGCCAACAAAACGGGAAATGGTGGAATGGAGGCTTCCCAGAACCTCTTCAAGCGCCGAGCGATGCTCATGGGTGGGGGCATCTTTGCCTCGATGCTTTTTGTAAATCCGACGGATCTCCTCGCGCAAGCGGAGCGTTCTGATGGGCCCCGCAGAATCAACTTGTCAGGCCGCCAGCGGATGCTGATCCAGCGAGCCGGAAAGTTTGTCTGTCTTGCCTATCAGAACCCCGATCCAGCCCCACTTCTAGCGGCTGCTGCAGAGACACTGGCGCTTCATCAGACAGCCGAAGCTGGGCTGAAGGACGGAGACGAAGAGCTCGGACTTGAGCCGGAAACCAATGCCTCGGTTTTGAGTGCGCTGACACGAGCGAACAATGCCTTTGCCCCGTATGGTCAGACCATACGTGATGCAATCGAGCGCCGACGCGTCGAGCAAGAGCATCTTCAGGCGATTTCGGACCTCAACGGTCCTGCCCTTACCGAAATGGATGCCGCGGTCAACCTGATCGAGAGGGTCTACAAAAGCGCAGAGCTATCCGAGCAGATGGCAATGCTCATCAATATCTCGGGTCGACAGCGCATGTTCACTCAAAGATTGGTTTTGCTGTCGTGCCTGACGCGGAGTTCCGCGATATCAGGTGACACTCGCCAGGAACTTTTCAGAACCATGAACAGGTTAAGCCTATCGCTGAATATTCTGAACCGGGTAACCCCCGAAGCGCTGCAAGGCGCAAAATCACAGCCGATCATTGAACGTCTCAACTCAGTTCGAGTTGACTGGGCTGCGCTAAAGGAGCGCATCTCAACGGCCAAACGGATCACAGAAGAAGGGTCAGCAGAACATAACCTGCATCTCAACGAAAGAGTAGAAGAACTTCTCACGAGGATGAACGAAATCGTCCTGCTTTATGAAGAGGCCGCCGAATGAAGGGAACCCAGATATGACGACTGAAAGGCAAACACCACGGCTGGGGTTGACGATCGGCACCAAGCTGGCGGCAATCAGCATAGTCATATCCATGGCTGCTGTCTGTATCGCGGCCGTATTGGCTGGATACTCGTCAAACGAAGCCCTGAAGCGTGCGGCGTTCGAAAGACTGACAGCCGTCCGCGAACTTAAGGCGCAGCAAATTGAAGGCTATTTTTCGCAAGTCGAGAATGAGCTCACGTTTCTTTCGCAAAGTGCGTCGTTAAAAGATCTTCTTCAACAACTTCGGCGAGGGATAGTTTATCTGAAAACATCCGAAGATCTTGTAGCGCAAGAATATCAAGACGATCTGATTCAATTCTATCTTGAGGACTTTCGTGGGCGGTATGAGGCGGAAACAGGAACCCGCGCCGACGACGCGGTCATTGATAGCTTGTTGCCAAATGATCCCTTGGCGGCATTTCTTCAGAACCAGTACATTGTTGATCCACGACTTGTGAATGAGGCGCAGTTTGAAACATATTTTGGGTCTGCATTTTCAAGATTGGATCAGCCATTAAGCGAATTTCAAAACGAATTCGGTTTTTACGACGTCTTTCTGATCGAGCCTGATGATGGGCGCATCGTGTACTCCGTTGAACGTGAAATTGATTTTGGCACGAGCCTATTCGACGGCCCGCATTCAAACACGAACCTCGCACGAGCAGTAACGGCAGCGATGGCTGCCAGACCTGGTCAAGTCATTTTCGCCGATTTCGAACCGTATGTCCCTTCATTCGATGCACCGGCGGCTTTCGCCGCTCTGCCCGTTTACGATGGGCCAATTCCAATTGGGGTGCTTGCCGTACAACTTCCTCTCAGCGGGATCAACGCGATCATGACTTCCAACGAGGCATGGAGCGATGTTGGTTTGGGTAAATCTGGCGAAACATATCTTGTTGGCCGTGACAAGCTCTTGCGCAATCAGTCAAGATTCCTGATCGAAGATCGCGAAGAATATCTGAAGTTGATCGAAGAGGTTGGCAGTTCGAGCTCGACCTTAGACCAGATTGAGCGCACCAACAGTTCGGTCGGCCTGCAAGAGGTCGACACTATTGGAACGCGGGCAGCTCTCGCAGGAAGCACCGGAACAGAAATCTTTCCCGACTACAGAAATGTCGAGGTCTTGTCCTCTTATCGTCCGCTTGAGTTGTCGGGACTAGATTGGGTCATTATGAGCGAGATCGATCGCGAAGAAGCCCTGCGCGATGCGGACCAACTGATTGACCGACTGATCTTGGTTGCCTCGATAGTTCTGGCCATCGCAATCTATGCTTCCTATCTATTTTCAATTTCGCTTACACGACCGCTTAGATTACTGTCTGGCAGCGCCGCGAGATTAACTGCTGGTGAATTGGACGAGCCCATTGAGGTGCAGACAAGCGACGAGATCGGCGACCTCGCGCAGAATTTCGAAGCGTTACGCCTATCGATCATTCAGTCTCTTGAGGAAGTTGAAAACCAAAAGTCGAACTTGGAAACAACCGTGGCTGCACGAACGACCGAACTAGACGAAGCATCGGCTCAGCTTCAGCTTGCCTTGTCGAACATGTCGAACGGCATCTACATGCTCGATGCCGACATGAATTATGTCCTGGCAAATGAGCGTTACACCGAAATGTTTGCTCTACCGCCACGTCTGGTCGAACCAGGACAGCCTGAAGAGGAGGTCATTCGCTGGCACGCTGAAAACGGTGACTACGGGCCCGGAGATACTGAACAGCTAATTCGTACACGGTTGGAAGCTCTCGCCGAGGGTCACTCGTCGAACGTTGTCCTAAGTACCGCGGCAGGTCGAACGATTGAAATCAGGACGACGCCAATCAGCGGCGGAGGACTGGTCGGGGTCGTCACGGATATCACCACAATTAAGCGCAATGAGGCCGAGCTCCTCACGCAGAATGAAAACCTGAAGAAGATACAAAGCGATCTCGCGTTCAGTGAGCAGAGAATATCGAAGATTATTGAAGCCAGTCCCATTGGTATCGTTTCGATCAACAGAACAGGGACCATTGAGACATTCAGCTCGGCTGCTGAGCAGATATTTGGTTACTACGCGTCGGACGTCATTGGAAAGAACATCAAGATCCTGATGGAAACACACGTGGCCGTTGAGCACGACCTTTATCTCGAACGCCGTATTCATGGCGCGTCGTCAACGGTCGTTGGTCAAAGTCGGATCGTCAACGCCGTTCGAAAAGATGGGTCGGTATTTAAACTGGAAGCGCGGGTTGAAGAAGTTCAAGTCGGAGATGAAATCTTCTATATCGGGCTTGTTGAGGACATAACTGAACGCCTTGAACTTGAACGGCAAGCCGAGGAGGCGCGCGAGCAGGCCGAACGAGCCAATGAGGCCAAGAGCGCGTTCCTTGCAAATATGAGCCATGAACTTCGCACACCGATGAATGCGATCATTGGATACTCAGAGATGTTGGCTGAGGATGCTGAAGATGACGGGCTGGAAGAGATGCTCGGCGATCTGAACAAGATCACCAACGCTGGCAAGCATCTATTGTCCCTGATCAACGACGTTCTCGACCTCTCCAAGATCGAAGCTGGAAAAATGGAGCTTTTCCTTGAAGATATCGCCGTCAAGGACATTGCCGAAGACGTTGCCAGTACAGCACTCAGCCTTATCGAAAAGAATGCCAATGAACTCATTCTGGATATCGATCAGGATTTAGGCACCATGCACGGCGATGTAACGAAAATTCGTCAGATTCTCTTCAATCTGATCTCCAACGCAGCGAAGTTCGCAAAGGAAGGAAAGATTACTCTTTCCGCAAACGCGGCCTCCATATCGAATGAACCTGCAATTCAGTTTGCTGTTGCCGATACAGGAATCGGCATTCCTGAAGACAAAATTGAGCATATCTTCTCGGAGTTTTCTCAGGCGGATGAATCTACCACGCGTGACTATGGCGGAACCGGCCTGGGGCTCGCGCTCGTGAAAAGATTCTGCGAAATGATGGGTGGCAGCATCCGTGTCGAAAGTACTGTTGGAAAGGGTTCGAGTTTTATCGTCACGCTGCCGAAGAAAGCCAAAAAGAAGCATGCAGGTCTTGAAGAGGAGGCGAGCATTTCGGATGCAACGCCCGAGGATTATTCATCGGGCCCGGACACAAAAACCTCTTTAAATCAACCAATTGAAGAGGCATCATCTCTGAACACGGTCCTTGTCATTGATGATGAGGCATCAGCTCGAGAGCTGCTCAAGAAACGCCTGGAAGCGGAGGGTTGTACAGTTCTTTTAGCCAAGAGTGGCGGTGAAGGCCTTGAACTTGCGGCGAAGCACCACCCTTCTCTCATAACACTCGACGTCATGATGCCTGGAATGGACGGATGGACAGTGCTTCGTAAGCTGAAGGCTGACAACAATCTCAAGGATATTCCGGTAGTCATGATTTCGATGGTTGGAGACAAGGCCATGAGCTATTCACTTGGTGCCGTTGAATCCCTTCAAAAACCTGTTGACCGAGGCAAGCTGTCGGGGCTTGTCAAAAAGTATGCGTCGAAAGGTCAAAAGACAGTACTTGTCGTTGAAGACGATCCGGCTGCCCGCGAAACTATTGTGCGCACGCTTCAAGGCGACGGCTGGAAAGTCGATGAAGCGGAGAATGGAAAAATAGCACTTGGAAAAACAGAAAAACATGAATTCGAACTTATTCTGCTTGATCTTATGATGCCGGTCATGGACGGCTTTGAGTTTCTCGAGCGCCTCAGATCAAGCGAACACCTCTCAGCCAATTGCCCAATAATTATTGTTACAGCGATGGAACTGAACACCGAAGACCACAAACGCCTACAGACTAGTGTTACCGATGTCGTGCAAAAGTCTGGCGGAGATGTGGAGGGCGTATTGGAAGAAATACTCTCGCTGGTTCATCGATAAAGCGTAAGGGATTCTTGATTTGAAAGAAATGGCTGGAAAACAGGCTCCTGGGCTTGATGAGGCATTACAGGCACTTAAAGGTGAAATAACGAACTGGGAGCTTTTCCTCTCAAGTCACCATGATATTTCTGCCGTCTTCGCCGGGGCCGACCTTTCCGAGGCGGACCTAGCGGAACGCAACCTTTCAGGATTTGACCTCACCGGCACAGACCTCTTCGAAGCCAGACTATCATCTGCAAACTTAAAGCACGCAAAGATGGATCGCGCGGAGCTTTCAGGGGCGGATCTTTCACGCGCTGGACTTTACAAGGCGAAACTTGCCGCAGCCACCTTGACAGCTGCGAACCTTGAGGGCGCCGACTTGACGCAAGCTGATCTTTCTGGCGCAGACTTGCGTGGCGCAAATCTTGTGGGGGCGGATCTCACTGGCGCAGACCTTAGTAATGCAAACCTAGAAAATGCCGACCTTCGAGATACCTGTCTAGAAAATGCAAATATCTCTTGCGCGTCACTCTGCACAGCACGAGTTGAAGGGGCCAATGTGACCGGCGTGGTCTATGGGAGCCTAAGAGATATGAGCGGATGCTATCTCGGGATTCGCGGCCTTGACTCGGTTTACGGTAACGCGCTTTTTGTACGAGACGCCAGAGATCAAGATTACATAGACACCCTGGAAGCTTCCATTTCGAATATGCCAAGCGGATTTACTAAGTCCGCGGAGCTCGTGTTGTTCAAGGCGTGGGGTCTTTTTGATCACGGCCGTAGCCTACTAAAAGTGGGAGTTTACGCACTACTTCTCGCTTCGCTGTACGGGATTATTTATTCTTTTGATATGTGGCTGGGGTGGGGGATGATGGATTATTCCAACTCGGCGCAAAGCTGGTTTACACCCTTCTACGTCTCGTTGGTTACATATACGACGCTGGGCTATGGCGATGTGACTGCTGAAAATGTCTATGGAGAAATCCTCGTGATCAGTGAAGTGGTTTTGGGATATTTTACTCTTGGCCTTCTTCTCTCGATCATTGCAAACACAATTGCTCGACGGAGCTAGCAGTATGCTGCGATTAATCTGGAGCAAGACGTTCAAGCGCAATCGCTTTGGTAGATTTGCTGCCATGTTGATTGGCTTGTCCTCTCCCGTCGCAGCCCAAGACTGTACGATCAAGGTTGGCGTACTGCACTCGCTGTCCGGAACGATGGCGATCTCGGAAACCACTCTTAAGGATACGATGGAAATGCTCATCGATATCCAAAATGAGGCCGGCGGCGTTCTGGGCTGCGAGCTCGAAGCTGTAGTCGTCGATCCGGCGTCAGACTGGCCGCTCTTTGCCGAAAAGGCACGTAAACTGTTGACAGTGCACAAGGTCGACGTCCTTTTCGGAAGCTGGACTTCGGTGTCGCGGAAATCGGTCCTGCCGGTCATCGAGGAGCTTAACGGCCTTCTCTTCTACCCGGTGCAGTACGAGGGCGAGGAGTCGTCGAAGAACGTCTTCTACACCGGCGCCGCGCCGAACCAGCAGGCGATCCCGGCCACAGATTACTTCTTGGAAGAACTGGAAGTTGAGAAATTCGTGCTTCTGGGAACCGACTATGTATATCCGCGGACAACGAACAACATCCTCGAAAGCTATCTGCAGCAGCAGGGTATCGCCTCTGACGATATCTTCGTGAACTACACGCCCTTCGGCCACTCCGACTGGTCCAAGATTGTTGCCGATGTTGTTGCCTTGGGCGCCGACGGCAAGAAAGTCGGTGTAATCTCGACGATTAACGGGGACGCCAATGTGGGCTTTTACAAAGAGCTGGCGGCTGCAGGTGTTTCTGCCGATGACATTCCAGTAGTTGCCTTCTCGGTCGGCGAAGAAGAGCTCTCTGGCCTCGACACGTCGAACCTGGTCGGTCACCTTGCGGCTTGGAACTACTTCCAGACTGCCGAAGCCGAAGCCAACGAAGCCTGGGTGGCGGCGTGGAAGGAGCGCATGGGCGAAGAGCGCGTGACCAACGATCCGATGGAGGCGCACTACATTGGATTCAATATGTGGATCAATGCCGTAACTTCAGCTGGCACCACTAATGTGGATGCTGTGCGGAACGCTATGTACGGGCAGGAGTTTCCGAACCTGACAGGCGGAACAGCCGTGATGCTGCCGAACCACCACCTTTCCAAGCCTGTTCTGATTGGCAAAATCCAGGCTGATGGGCAGTTCGATATCATCAGCCAAACCGAGGAAATCCCTGGCGATGCATGGACGGACTATCTGCCTGAATCCGCCGTTCTTATCTCGGATTGGAAAGACCTTGGTTGCGGGATGTACAGAACTGACGCAGAGACCTGTGTTCAGATCCGGTCAGATTATTAGCCGTTGGCAATCATGTAGCGCCCAAGCGACCACTCTCATAGCCTTTTTTCGGATTGTATGTAGTGTTCCTAGTGAGGCGTAGCGGAAACTGTATCTTTCCATTCCTTTATCAATTGATTTGGAATCTCAACTTCGGAGGATACACCAAGCTGCCCTGATGCTCGCGTGACATAATCGAAGTAGACCTCGCCATCAGCGTCGGCGCTCCAACGCTTTGGGCAATTCACATCGATTATTAGTTTCTCCAATCTTGTATCCTTCGCTTTATTCGCAAAAAAGAGTCTATTTAACTCTTCCAATCTGGACGACTGATCCGGGGCTGATTTATCAAAAACAAGAAACATTATGTCACAAAATTTAGCCAGCGCCATCTCCGGAATGCGCTCTTCTAATTCAGTTGTACTTGGCTGTTTTTCTAGAATAGCGTGTATCTTGGCCATAATTTCAGCCTCCTCTTCACTACCCTCTCTAGGTGTTTCAAACGGCTCAAGTTCGAGAGTCAAACCCTCCTCAACAGCAGAAATACAAGCTAACTCACGAACCTTACATTCGACTGAACTGACCAAAGCTAAGTTTTTTGGCCCGACGATTGAGAGTAATTTTCTGAACTGCTCCCGAAATATGGCTTCAATCATGGGCTCAAGCTGCTTGGGAAGCTCTGGTTGGGACAAAACGCCAATTCTGATGACATTTCTCATACGCTAGTGGCCCTCCTCGGGAACCTGATCTGACTGAATCACTCCCATTTTTTGCGAGTGGCAAGATGGTAGTCCTGCGACGGGACTATTTTGTTTGATAACTCATGTGGCACGCTGAGGAAACCAGCGACAAGCTCTGCCTGACCTAGGCCTCCGGGCTGAACCCGTTGCCCAGTAGAGACTAACGCGGCATCACAGATGGCTTTTCGGACATTGACAGTTCCCACCCAGCAAATTGAGAACAAATCAAAAACATCACACATTCTGTATAAGCCATTTATATGTTTGGAATTTTTTCCTTGCGTTTGACCGATTGCAATCCCATCTCTTTTTCACCCGCCGATCATTGCCAGATTTGGCTTTCGAACGACGGGTCGAACGGCTGCGACAGCGCCGTTCGCAGATCAGGTCACCCTGATCCTGCGTGAGCGACCCAGAGGGTCCTGCTTGCGCATCAACGGAGAAACCGCGGTGTCTAGCACCGCACAAAAGTTTCGAAAGAGCCTACCGGGCTGTCCAGGGGTGTGGTGCATGAGCAGGACCTACTGTGCCGAATACGAAGACTGGGGCGAAGAGCCCAACCCTGCCGGAAGGGTGGTGTCAGACTAATTCGAACCGGTCTCCAAAAGGACAGTGAGACTGTCTGTTATTCCGCGCCTAGGCCGCGCCACTCAGCAAGAGCAGCGGCACGGTTGAGTTTGAAATTTGGTCTGGTGTAGAGGCTGCGTTCCGAGTTGAAGAGGTTGTAAATCGAGGCGTGAACAGCGGCGAATTTCTGCAAACTTCGCATACGCCGGAAACGAAGCATCGCCCTCTCCCGTCGTCGAAATGGCTGGTGCGAATTCTCTGCTCGATTGTTCAGCCAGCGACCGGTTTCCTGCCTTTTGGCCAAACCGATATCCTTTAATGCCGCTCCATAAGAACGCAGCAGATCTGTCACGAATACATCTGGGCAACCATGCTTACGTATTGCTTTCTTTAAGAATTTCAACGCAGCCTTCTTGTCGCGTGTCTTCGTCACGAAGCTTTCCAAAACCTCGCCTTCATGATCAACAGCGCGCCATAGGTAATGCCGCTCACCGTTGATCTTCACGAACATCTCGTCCAGGTGCCAGCGCCACTTGCTCGACTTCATGCCTTCGATCCAGCGCTTGCGGATCTCGGATGCGAACAGCGGGCTAAACCTGTGCCACCAATATCTCACCGCTTCATGGCTGACATCGATGCCGCGCTCATGGAGCAGGTCTTCCACATTTCGAAGAGAAAGAGGAAACCGCCCGTACAGCATGACTGCCAGGCGGATGATCTCACGGCTCGTTTTGAAATAGCGGAATGGGTCAGGTTTGCTCATGAAGGGAAGTTACGGAACCGCCCTGCCCCGCTCAAGCTGGTTTGCTCTGACACTGCCCACATGCAGGCTCCTGTGTTCGCATCAGAACTGCGACGGGTCTGAGATTTTGTGCGACGGGTGTGACAGACCCCGACAAACCCGCAGTGACCCCTACCGTGTCATGCGGCAGGAGGCAGGGAAGACTCGAAATTCATCATACAGAGGATTTTTCTATCTATGCCCTATTGAAACGCATTCCTCCTCGCGCGTGAGGTTCATTTTTTGCTTGTCTTGCCTGTCTCGCCTGTCTCAAAGATTATTAACTAACTGACAAAGCTAATAAAATTGTGAGACAGGTACTGCGCCGGGCAAGAACCAATCCGTCGGACGCTCACGCACGCCACGGCCAATTAGGTGTCCACCCACTTAATCGGCTGTTCTATGCTCTTGCCGAACGCCGTCCGCAGGTTTGAAAGTCGGGCGAACTTGGTAACACGCACCTCTTCACGTTTCTGACCGCTGCCCGTCCGCTCTCCAATACGCTTTTTCTTATTGGTCTCGACAGCGTCACCCAGCAGTTCGTTCATACGTCGACCGAATTGCGCCTCACCTACCGGGTACTCGTATCGCCTGTGCCGCCGGCACCAACGCTCGTATGCGGCTATCACGAGGGTTTTGGGAATGTAGACGGGCCCGTCCTCGTCTATGCGCAACACGATACGATCCAAGTCCTTGTCGACATACACGCCGAGTGTTTTGTCGTCCGGCTCATGACAACCGTATGTCGCGTGCTTATCGGTCATACTCTCGCCGGTGGACAAGAAGTCATAGAGCCAAGCCGCCACACTGTTGGCGGTTAGGAACGTCGCCTCTTCAGCAGCGCTGCTCTCCCATTTCGGCGGGTTGCGCAGCGTGTCAAAGTCAATTTCCCGAGTTAGCATCTCGTGCAGGAAGTGGCCGCGACAGTCTTCAACAGCTTTCCGCAATGCGCGGAAATACTCCGTATCGCCCGTCCGGCAGTCGTTGCACTCGAGAACGGCGTGGCGGCGATCCTGCAACCCTAGAGGAGCGAACCAGTCCTCGTTGGTGCTAAGTATAGCCTTGGTGTAGTTGCGCACCTGCATCGCGTCGAGGAACTTGTACTCCAGTTTTCGGTATTCGTCGGTGAGCAGCGCTTTGTACTGTCCCGCCACGTCCTTCTTGCCGCCCCAAACTGCCTCATTCAGGCTAACCAGTACACTGGTACTCATGTGCGCGTTAAACCGGCCTGTGAAGTCCTCGCTTTTTGAAACGACAAAGCCGTGTATCCCCAGGATTTTCATGAGAAGGCCATCCACGATGATGCCCTTGCCAACACCCTCCGTAGATTTGAGAACTAGTGCGGGCAAATTCACTCGGTCAGGGTGCTGGAACACCGCCGCCATCCAATCCATTACGAATTCGAACTTCTCTTCTTCGCTACTGCACCAAACGCTATACACGTGGTCCAATACCGTCTTTAGCGCTGCAGAACCGCCGGAGACGGGTTCGACGGTGTATCCCATCCAGAGATTGTAGTTACCGCCCTGCTGTATCTTGCGTGGCGCCTGCGGGCGAAATGATACACTTGGCTCGAACACAACTCGGTCGAACGTGTTTCGGTGCTGCCAGCACATCCACGTCTTGAATACATTTTCGAGCGAGTAACCGCCTTGTCCGTCCGGCACCTTGGCCATTTTGTTCGCCATGTACTGTTCGATTTCGCGAGGTATCCTCATGGCGGTTGTCCAGTCGCTCAGGTCGTTCTTCACCTCTTCAAGAACCACCGTCTTACCACCCGCCATCACTACTCCATAGCGTTCGTTCATACGGGTCAGTGCCTCGTCCATCCAAGGCCATTCGACGCCAGTTTCCGGATCCCTTGAAGCAGTCGCCTTGATCCACTTTTCTATCCTCTTGCGCCGATCGGCCTTTGTACCAGCTAAGACGCCCTCGCTCGCCTCTAGCAAGCGCAACTCGGCTATGTCTGTCAAAGCTCCCGTCGTCTTGTGTCGACCGATGGCCCGCGCCGACGCTTGCACCCATCGCACCGCCTCCTCGCCTTCGGCCTCCTCCAGTCGGTCCAAGAAGTCGTCGACCGGTGGTCCCGCTTGATCTCGCTCACGCAGGCAAAACTTTACATGCGGACCGACATCGTAGACAAACGGAACCCCGTCGCTCGGACCCAGCCGGACAAACGCCGCCCAGCTTTCCGATGGCCGAAACGGCGCTTGAGCGCGCAGCTTAGCCTCTGGGTTCGTTCCGCTCAGGTACAGCCAGATGTCCTGCAACTTCAGCGCCTGTTCTCTGCCATCAATCTGCACGGCGATTTCCGTGTCCAAGCCCAACGCTTCATGATCCTCCAGCACATGAACGCGCGGTACTCCGGAATAGCCATTTCGAGTCGAGATGGTAAGTTTGTGTTCTTGGGCCAGCTTAGTCCGGGCCTCGTCCTCTGGCGTTTCGACAGTGCTGCTATCGAAGCGACCGCCCTTTGCGCCGACAGTAATCTGTGGCGGAACGATTGCGGTGTCCTCGGCATAGGTCACGGGAGCGCCCTCAAAGCTGAGCCGCTCCCATGAAAATGTTGTGGGGTCGTAGATAGACCAGCAACGCCCGTAGTCGCCCCAGCGACGCCGGAAGCCCAAGCCCATAAGCATGGCCTGCGCCAACATGGCCGGGCCGAGGCGCCCGAGGTCGTTGGGGTCTTTCAGTTGCACGTAGTGATGGCTGGACGGCGACGTGAACAGAGGCTTGCCGTCCGCGTTAATAATGCGCGAAGAGGAGGACGGCAGATCGATACGCCCGGCAGTTTCCAGACCCGGAGCGATACGACACATAGCCTGCCACCACTCATCGGTATCGTGGAACGTCAGTTCATCGGGCTGTTCGTCCGTGAAATCTCGGTCAATCAGCAGCCATGATGTTGGTCGCATATTATTTTTCTTTCGGCATATGGCCAAGGCCTCGTTTTTTTCACACCAGCCGTCATCTGTTCCACCAAAGTCCTCCATTGCTTTGGAGCTCAAAACTAAGAACGGGTGGGCGGGGGCATCGACAAAGCGGCCGAGGATCAGACACGCTTGCGGATCATTTCCTACTGCTTCAAGCACCGTCACCATTGCCTCTTGATCCGGCACCGGGATTTGAAGGCCCTGATAGCTCGCGGCGTTGCCTGCGGCCTGTTTCGTGACGTCGCCATTATCATCCGCGTCAAAAATCTTATTCGCGGGTTTGTCACCCAGTCGACGCAGCACGACCAGAGCGTCGGGGCCGTTATGGTCGCCAGCGAATTGGTCTTTCAGGTATTCGTGTGCATCCATTTGTTTTTTGATGTCCTTGGGTGCCATAGCGGCGTCCCTCCTATAATTGGGCGCGCGGGATTGTTAATCCTTTGACTTCGCATTATTCACAGGCTCCATGACCTGCTAGTCACGGAAAACGTTACTTTCAGTTCCTGGATTTCCGAGTTAACAGCACGAACCGCTCACTCAGACTTTGACTCCGGCCCTGATCCGCAAGCAGGCTTCAGCGAGCCCTGGATGCGATGAGCAAAGTAAAAGTTACGCGACATCATTAACTGACCACGTTTCATCCCGCTTGATGCGGTTGCGTTCTTTCATTGAGACGATGCTTTCGCCCTCAATGATTGTGCGCTCGCCGCGTTTGTAGGCGGTGATTTCACCGGCGTTAATGAGGCGGTACACTGTAGACGGTGAACAGCGCATCAACGCCGCCGCTTCAATGACCGTGCAGTCAGGCATTGGGTGGAGTGGATAGGCGGCTTCCCGGCTAGGAACCGCGCGTCGTCCGGATTTCTTCGACATTACGTCACCTCTCAGTTCGAGTGATGACACCGCATTATGGGCACGAATTCGCGCCTCGCAACAACTGCTAACGACGGTTCCGCGGAAGTGCCTTTAAAACTTGTTTGAACTTTCGAAAGTTGCCTATCTCACTTGCCCACGCAGCCGTATCCGGATCCGCCCCTAACTCTCTTGCTTTTCGGTATCGCAACAGGCGTTCCTCCAGTCGGATCGAAAGGTCAACGGTTTCACTGACTTTGTCCAGCACGTCAGGCCACGGCAGGTCAGCCATTTCAGGCGCATCAACAATCGCGCATGCCGCAGTAAACTTCTCTGCCTTGCGCTGAGCGGCCTTGGCCGATGCGCGGTGCGGCTGCGCGGCCCGGTCGGTCATCTCTGACAGGTTCAACTGCATTGCCTCGACTGCCTCGCGCAACGCCTCCTCGTCGCCCAGCGGTACGTCGAAAAGATCGAGACGGTACACGCCATCCGGATCCAGTTCCGTTTTGAAGTAAGTTAGGGTTTTCTTATCAGTCATGTCCCGCCCTCACCGATTAGGACCACGTTCTCAACCTCAACGGCGACGAGGTGATCCGCCCAGCGTTGCCACCACTCGGCGGCCGGCACGGTCAGTTCCGCTTGGTTGTAATGCGCGTCAATGCCGGTCGCGACGGTGTGGGCCGTCAGTCGGTCGCGGATGTCACGCGTTCCGCCACTCTCGGCAACCCAAGTTGACAAAGCCTTACGCAAAGTATGCAGCGTAAACTGTTGAGCCAGTCCCAGAGCGTCGCGCTTGTTCGCCCATGCGTGGCTAACATTGTCCGCGCTGCGCGGGCGCTGGGGATCGCTCACCGATGGAAACACGAACGCCGAGCCCTGGTCACGCTGAGCGTTTAAAACCGCCATGGCGGCGTCGGAAAGGATGACCACGTGGGGCCGGTTGGCCTTCATACGTTCCGCCGGGATCGTCCAGCGATTGCCCTCCACCTCGTCCCAGCGCATTTCAACGGCCTCACGCAAACGAACGCCGGTCAGGGCGATCAGGCGCAGCGCCTTGCCCACGTCTCCCATTTCGGTAGTCGCTTCCAAGAAGGCGCGTAGATCCTTGGTGCCTGGGTGCCATGTGCGCGGTTTGGCCGTGTCCACCTCGGGCAACATGCTCGGGGTGATAGCGAACCCTTTGGGCAATAGCCCTCCCTTGCGGGCCTGCGTCAGCACGCCAGCGATGGCCGAGCGCAACTTGCGGGCCTGCTGGGGTGTTTTGGCCTGGATAGCCGTGATTGGGGCACTTAAGTGGTCTATGTCCAGTTCGCCGAGGGTGACGGCCTCACGCCCCGGCAAGAGGTGTTGTCGCAACAGCCGGTCATTGGCCTGCCATGACCGCAGGTTGTCGCTAGCCCAAGTGGTATAGTGATCTACCAGTTGTTCGAGGGAGATGTCGGCCTTGGTGTCAGGTCTCTCTCCTCTGCCGCGCTGGGAGCGCAGAGTAGCCCATTTGTCGCGCGCCTCAGCAACCGACATTTCGGGATAATGGCCGAGGGTCATTTCGCGCTGTTTGCCGTTCACCTCGGTGCGGTAGGTCCACCGTTTGAGGCCGGTTTTGCTGGATTTCATAATGAGGCCCGGTCGTACCGGATCGGCCAGACGCGCGCCGCGTCCTACGCGGTCGTAATGCAGTTGTGTGAGTTCCTTGGGCGCGTTGCCTTTGGCGATTTCGAGGGCGCGCACGAGTGTATTGCGCAGCTCCTTACGCGGACCCAACGCGATAGCCTGTTCAATCAGACTTGCAACTTCGGCGCGGATTTCCGATGTAGACCGCGACATGACCGTATACCCTTGCTGTGGCGGTCCCGTTACTCTCAGTTGGCGGAGCAACCGCAGCCGGGTCCTTATCCAAAATATAGTGATTCACACCCCACTAACAAGGACGAGTCACGGAAGAGTCACGGAAGAAGTGTGATACTGCACGGGTCACATCGGGTCATCGAGGGTCACTGATAGCAGGCCCCTCATCACACGTCGCAGTGAATGCAGAGCGCTAAGTGCTATGTTTTTTCAGGATTTTGTCAGGAAAATCAGTGGTGCCCAAGGAGAGACTCGAACTCTCACGCCCGTGAAGGCGGGGGATTTTGAATCCCCTGCGTCTACCATTCCGCCACTTGGGCCACGAACACTGGATTATCCTTCATAATCCGGAAGGTCCAGAGGCAAAAATCAACCATGTGCAGATTGTTTTTCCTATGCAGGTTGACGGTTTCGCAAGTGCGTGTTTTGGCTTGCACCAAGTTGGTTATGGAATTCTAATTCTTATGTTGCGATCGCTTTATGACTGGACCATTCGTCTGGCCGAACATCCGCATGCCCTTTGGGCATTAGCAATCGTTGCTTTTATCGAAAGCTCATTCTTTCCGATCCCACCAGATGTTCTGATGATTCCCATGGTTCTGGCGCGTCCCTCCCGCGCGTGGTTAATCGCCTCGGTCGCACTAGTTGCTTCTGTACTCGGTGGTCTTCTTGGCTATACAATTGGCGCATTTTTTTATGAAAGCATTGGTCAGCCTATCCTTGAATCCATGGGCAAAGCTGAGGCCATGGAGGAGTTCAACAACCGCTTTAATGATTTCGGTTTCTGGGCTGTATTAACAGCTGGCGTCACTCCATTTCCCTACAAGGTTATTACGATCATGTCCGGCTGGACAGGAATGCCTTTGGGCACATTCATTGCGACCTCTATACTTGCGCGCGCGTTGCGATTTTTTATCGTCGCGGGTCTGTTATGGAAATTTGGCGAACCCATACGCGATTTCATCGAAAAGCGGCTTGGATTAGTCTTTACACTTTTCATCGGGCTTTTGATCGGTGGGTTCATTTTGGTGAAATATCTATGAGTCGCAGAAGAATACTGGTGATATTAGCCTCCGGTGGTTCGGCCATTCTTCTTTTGGCTGCTTGGGGTTTTCAATATATTGGTGAATTGTCGCCATGCAAAATGTGCATCTGGCAGCGTTATCCGCATGGCGCTGCGGTCCTTCTGGGTGTCCTCGCTTTCGCCGTCCCCAGTTTGAGTTTGACCTACCTTTTGGGCGCTTTGGCCGCGCTGACTACCGCCGGGATAGGAATTTTCCATGCTGGAGTTGAACAGGGTTTATGGCAAGGCCCATCCACGTGCACTTCAGGAGACGTAGGAGCGCTGTCACAGCAGGATTTGTTTAATCAAATCATGAACGCGCCACTGGTGAGGTGCGATGAGATTCCTTGGGAATTTCTGGGGTTGTCAATGGCTGGTTGGAACGCGGTTACATCCGCCGGACTAGCATTGATTTGGATCGCAGCGTGGCGAGCCCGATAGACTTTACAATTGATCCAGTTCGGCATCCCAGTAAAGGAAGTCGATCCAGCTTTCGTGCAAATGGTTTGGTGGGAATTTGCGTCCAATATTCCGCAATGCTTCGGCATCTGGCTGCCGAGGAGGTCTGTTGAGCGACATTCCGGCCTGACGCAACGATTTAGATCCCTTACGCAGGTTACATGGGCTACAGGCCGCCACAACGTTCTGCCAACTGGTCACCCCTCCTGCTGCACGCGGAACCACATGGTCAAAGGTTAATTCACCCCTGCTGCCGCAATACTGGCATTTGAATTCGTCCCTTAGAAATAAATTAAAGCGCGTGAAGGCCACGCGCTTTCTGGGTTTTACGTAGTCTTTTAGAACGACCACCGAGGGTATTCGTATCTCGGTACTGGGGCTGCGGACTACTTCGTCATACTCGGCCACAATATCAACACGGTCCAGCCAAGCCGCTTTAATCGCCTCCTGCCAGGGCCAAAGTGATAATGGGTAATAGGATAGTGGACGGTAGTCTGCATTCAGAACCAATGCCGGATGATGCCTGAGCGCGCCGGGTTCCCTGACAAATTCGGTCCTGAAGTCTCCGTCCATAACAGAATCGCTCCTCGCTCTGTACTGCCCGTTTTAGACGTCAGAGCGGGGAACACCCGCCCCAGCCTTTTCTCAACTATATATCGTGTTAAAACTCTGACAAGCCCTGAGTTTCCACAACATCTCGGTTACTGGTTAAGACGAATCCGTAACACCAACATGACAGTTATCCACAGGTTGCAAGCCGGTTCAACGCAGGCTATGGCGAAGATCATGTCCTGGTTCATCCGTTTCAATAAACCATTCGACGTTCTGCCTCAGTTCACGGACCGCGCCAATGCGGGCCTGCCGCGCCAGACACTTTCTGATTTCATCGATCTTCCCGGCGTGTACCCCGCCGGACGGCTTGACCGAGACAGCGAAGGGTTAATTCTATTAACCGACAACGGACGGCTTCAGGCGCAGATTTCAGACCCCAAGCAAAAGATGTCAAAAACCTATTGGGTTCAGGTCGAAGGCATACCAGACACGGCCGCGTTAATCGCATTACGAAACGGGGTCGAGTTGAAAGATGGGATTACCCGCCCTGCTAAAGCTCGCTTGATTGAAGAGCCTGACGGTTTGTGGCCGCGCACCCCGCCAATTCGTGTGCGCAAGTCAATACCTGATTGCTGGATCGAACTGACATTGCGTGAAGGACGCAATCGGCAGGTACGGCGCATGACCGCGGCAGTTGGGCACCCGACCCTGCGACTGATCCGTTCGAGGATCGGCAATTGGACAATTGACGGGTTGGAATCCGGCTCTTGGGAAACTCTGCCGGCGCCAGAGACGTCACCCATTCAAAGCGTAAGAAAGCGCGACCGTCGTCCAAAGCGGTAAAGAAATTGATTCTCGTTACAGCGGCAGTTTTTCTCCACCAACAACGCGATAGATCTCCCTTGAGATCACTCCCACCTCACTCAAAGCCTTGCGAAAATTCTGCATATGCTGCGTGGCAAAATGTTCGTCCAGCGCTGCTTGGTCCTGCCATTCCTCGTATACACGAAAGCGATTGTCCTGTCCTAAAATCTGGCTGAACTCATAGAGGATACAACCGGGTTCTTTAACGGTTTCGCTAACCATTTCCTGTGCAGCTGCTTTCGCAGTTTCGATGCCGCCGGGGTCAACTTCAACTACTCCAGTTACGATCAACATTGTCTGTCCTCGTTTAGTTTGAAACTTTTGGATATCCGATCTATGGGTTTGCCATCGCGCAACGGAACGCCTCGCTCTACCGCAAAATCGCTGAAGCCCATTTTGTCATAATAGCTTAAACCGATTACTTTATCGGCCCGAATTGCGGCATTGATTGATCGGTATCCCAACTCAATCGCGACGCCTTTGGTTTTCTCAAGAAGAATTCGGCCAGCACCTTTCAAAACGGGCTCCCGCCGTGTGAATATCTCGATATCAACGCAGCAATCGGGAAGTTGATCATGAACGCCTAGCCATTGAAAACCAGCAACGGTCCCACGTTCATCCAGCGCTACTTGGCAAGAAATGGTATCTGCTCTGTACAAAAACCTTTTTAAAAACAATATGTTTGAGAAAGGAACTTCATGTGCAGTTGTTCCTCCTGCGACGATTATTCTATTCAAGACGCCGCAAGCATCTGCCACATCTTCAGTAATCATCGGACGGATCGCTATCATTACAAGCTGAGCTTGTCGCGCATAAATGCCAGCGCCACGCTTAGGCCATCAGGGGCAATACCGTGCCCGGTACCCTTCATCACATGAGCGTAAACTTCTTTGAATCCTGCGCTTTGCAATGCTTCGGCAGCTTCCGGAAGGGATTGAGGCGGCACCACGTCGTCAATATCTCCATGTACCAACAAGACTGGCATGCGGCTAGCGACTTCGTCGGTCAGCATGTCAGGTTCCAATAAGCGGCCAGAGAAAGCCACTATACCGGCCACAGGATCTTCTCGCCGAGGCGCGGCATGCAAGCTTAGCATTGTCCCTTGCGAAAACCCGAACAGGACAACTTGTTCTGGAAGCACATCCTCGTCCACCATCAACGCATCAAGAAATGCATTGAAGTCATCAACGGCCATATCCATGCCGCGTCGCGCTTCTTCTTCTGATGACCCATCAATCCATGGGATCGGAAACCATTGATACCCGTTGGGCATACCAGGGATTTGTTCTGGCGCGTCAGGGGCCACGAACATGGTTTCAGGTAGATGCTCTCCCAGAACATCGGCCAAACCCAGCAGATCGGCCCCATTCGCGCCATATCCATGCACGAACACCACGACCGATCGAGTGTCGCCCGAAACGGGCTCTTTTCTGAGCGCGTTCAATACCCTGGTCATCTGATCCCTTCCCTGCTCTTGGCTACTCGGTAATAGGCCCACAGAACCCTCGCCGCAACCGACCGCCACGGAGACCACGCTTCGGCCATTTTACGTAGCTCTTTATCCTTTGGTCTTTCCGGTAGGTCATAAAGGATGCGGGCGGCTTCTTGCAAAGCCAGATCTCCCGGAGCAATAACGTCCGCACGACCTAAGGAGAACATGGCATATATTTCGGCGGTCCAAACACCTATGCCTGACACTTGGGTAAGTATATCGACAACCTCGTCATCCGACGCATTTCTCAAAGCCTTAAAATCTATATTGGCTTCCGCCAAAGCCTTAGCATATCGAATCTTTTGTCGGCTCAACCCTGCTGCTCGCAAGTCTTCGTCCGTGGCCCACATAATCTTGCGCGGCCCAGTTAACTTGGCGTCCTGCAACCTTTTCCAGATCGCATTTGCAGAGGCCACGCTGACCTGTTGGCTTACGATCGCGCTAAGCAATTCTGCGAACCCATCAGGACGACGACGAAGCGGCAATGGCCCTGTTTGCCGCATGGCGTAGGCCATGCGGGGACAGGCTGCAGCCAGCCAATCGGCTCCCTCAGCGACACAATCCGGCGTCTCGATTATTCGCCCGACAGACATGCTTCAATTCTCCAATAATTGCGACGCACGTTAGGGCACCGTGTCGCAGATGCAAGCGGCTTGTGCCTGCCAGATTTCGCAGATACGCATTGGCACATGAGCATGACTACCACCTCTCCCCCTAACGATGATCAAGCCAAACGCAACGTAACGGTTTTGGTGGCTGCACAGGCCGTTCTTGGCGCCCAAATGCCAATGGTCTTTATTGTGGGTGGGTTGGCCGGGCAATCACTGGCCACCAATGCCTGTTTGGCCACATTGCCAATATCGCTCATTGTTCTCGGTTCGATGCTCGCAGCTACTCCTATCTCGGCAATAATGCAAAGATGGGGACGCCGGGCGGGATTCCTGATTGGGGCAACTGCTGGCGCTTGCGGAGGTGGGATCGGCGCATACGGCCTTTATCTGGGCTCGTTTCCAGTTTTCTTGTTGGGAAGCCTGTTCACCGGAATTTATATGAGCGCACACGGATTTTATCGCTTCGCCGCGGCCGATACCGCTTCGGACGCCTTTAGACCCAAGGCAATTTCTTATGTCATGGCTGGTGGTCTTTTGGCGGCGTTGGTAGGCCCTCAAATTGTAAAGTTGACTTCTGAATCATACGTCATCCCTCTTCTGGGAACATATGTTGCCGTGATTGCTATAAATGCATTTGGCGCAGTTCTGTTCTTCTTTCTCGACATTCCGACACCAGACCAACCAGCACCAAATGCGCCGAGGGGGCGCAGCAGAATAGAACTTTTGAAAACACCGCGCATCGCGGTGGCGGTGATCTGCGCAATGGTCTCTTACGCATTGATGAACCTTGTAATGACATCGACTCCTTTGGCTGTTGTTGGCTGCGGATATACTGCTGGTAATGCCGCCGATATCGTCTCTTCTCACGTATTGGCCATGTATATTCCCAGTTTCTTTACCGGCCACCTGATCGCGCGCTTCGGTGTAGAGAAAGTTATGGCTTTAGGCCTTGCCATTCTAGCTGGCGCAGGTGCGGTAGCACTTCAGGGCGTCGAGTTGGGCAATTTCTTTGCTGCGCTCATCCTATTGGGCGTTGGATGGAACTTCGGGTTCATTGGAGCCACCAGCATGCTTGCTGAATCCCACTCGGAGCATGAGCGCGGCCGGATGCAGGGGTTAAACGACCTGCTGGTTTTTGGGGGCGTCACGTTCGCTTCACTGGCGTCGGGCGGGTTGATGAACTGTTCAGGCGGATCGCCTATCGAGGGTTGGACGGCCGTAAATCTGGCTATGATTCCGTTGCTAACCCTTGCCGGAGCAGCATTGCTCTGGCTCGTACTCAAGCCTTCAAGTGCGAGGACGGCCTGATCGACTCTACCATCGGCCTGTTAATGTAAGTCTTATCAAGGACAACCTTCGTCGTGCCTCACTTTGCGACAAGCCGCCATCGGCAACCACTTGCGGTTTGGTAAAGGCCCGACGGAGCACCCAGTCGGCTTGCCAACCTGCATTCAAAGCTGGCCGAGCAGAGTCAGATATCGCAGTTCGTGCCGCCCTAGCCTTTCTTAGTTTTTCTAACCCCTTTTTTGCCAAAGCCCTGACTCCGTCAGTGGTTCCGTCCAACAACGGAATTCGCCCACGCGCCTCAAGTTCAGGGATAGCACGAAGCCAGTTAGCAACCCCAACGGCATAACCATAGTCTCGCAAAACTTTTTCGTCTGCAGGGCCCAACGTTTGGGCGGAAACGACCATCAATGTTCCCGCGCTGTGATCGATGTACGCGTCAAAATGCGCATCATCCTCAAACGGATCCCGATATATATCCCAACGTCTTACAGCGACATACTCGTCCAGTTTTTCCGCGAGGTGTGGTGAAAGGACTCGTGACAAAGGTGTAACCACCTCATGCCTTCGTACGCTTGGACCTTCGGCTATCTCGCGCAACGCATCCCGCCACCATTGCAGACGCATTTCTGCTATCATCGCCTCTTGCGTCAACCACGGAGCGCGGGCGACTTCCACGTTCAAAGCATAAATTGGAAATAGCACGGAGCGCGCTGCTACAGGGGCGGCCATTGCTGCCATGAAACGGTCGGGATCGGCGCGATGTACCAGAGCGGCACAAGCCTTGGTGTCATTGTCAAATTGCACAGCTACTCCGCAGCCGCCGTTCGCGACTCGCAATCGCGCACCAACTTCCACTGAATCGCTTCCAGCAACGCCTCAAACGAAGCGTCGACTATGTTCGCGCTGACACCCACGGTCGACCAACGACGCCCCTGCCCATCTTCGCTGTCGATGATTACACGTGTCACGGCCTCGGTTCCGCCCTGCGTGATACGAACCTTGAAATCAACCAGATGCATGTCATCCAAGATCCGCGAATACTGCCCCAAATCTTTAGCGAGCGCCTTGGCTAGAGCGTTCACAGGTCCTCGATCGCTGCCACTGTCATCCAATGACTCACTGACGGAAAGCTTTTTCTCGCCATCCACTTTCACGACGACAACTGCCTCGGACAGGCTGACCATTTTGTTATACTTATTCTTGCGACGCTCTACCGTGACCTTATAGCGCTTAACTTCAAAAAACTGTGGTAATTGCCCCAACTCTTCCCGCGCCAGCAACTCAAAACTGGCTTGCGCGGTATCATAGGAATACCCCTCTGCCTCCCTGACCTTAATACGTTCCAAAATACGTCCCAGCGCAGGGTCGCCAGATTCCACCGACAATCCCGCTTCGGTAAGGCGTTTTCGTAAATTTGACTGCCCGGCTTGGTTAGACATTGGAATGATTCGCGCATTTCCAACGCTCGCAGGATCGACATGCTCGTAAGTAGCAGGATCTTTGAGGATCGCACTGGCGTGAAGGCCTGCTTTGTGCGCAAAAGCCGAAGCACCGACATATGCCGTCTGTTTGCTTGGAACCCGGTTCAAAATATCGTCCAGCATTCGACTGATCCTGGTTAGACCAGCAAGTGCACCTAAGCTCACCCCGATCTCATAAGTCGAGGAATATGGCTCCTTTAACAACAAAGTCGGGATCAGCGAGGTCAGGTTAGCGTTGCCACAGCGTTCGCCTAACCCATTCAGTGTTCCCTGAATCTGCCTTGCCCCTGCATCGACAGCAGCCAGAGAGCAAGCAACCGCGTTTTCCGTGTCGTTATGGGTATGGATTCCTAACTTTTCTCCTGGGATTCCGGATGCAATTACTTCAGATACGATCCGGCCCACCTCAGATGGCAAAGCGCCACCGTTGGTGTCACAAAGCACGATCCAACGCGCACCTGCCTCCAACGCGGCGTGACAGACTTGCAACGCGTATTCTGGGTTGTCTTTGTAACCGTCAAAAAAATGCTCGGCATCAAAGAGCGCTTCACGATCTTGTGCCACGACATGCGCAATTGAGGCCCGAACATTTTCCAAGTTCTCTTCCAGCGACAGTCCAAGCGCATCTGTCACATGATAATCGTGCGACTTTCCGACCAGACAAACAGCTTGCGTGCCAGCATTCATTACTGCTGCCAGCACATCATCATTCTCGGCTGAACGACCCGAACGTTTGGTCATCCCAAACGCAGTAAGTCGCGCCGCGGTCTTAGGTGCAGCATCAAAAAAGGCGCTGTCAGTCGGGTTTGCCCCTGGCCAACCGCCTTCGATATAGTCGATACCCAATGAATCCAGTGCAGAGGCGATCTGTGTCTTTTCCGAAGTGGAGAACTGTACGCCTTGGGTCTGTTGACCGTCGCGCAGCGTCGTATCGTAGAGGTAAAGGCGGGTTTTGCCGTTATCTTTTTCAGACATCAGACCTCCTCCAGCTTGGTCGCGTCAAACCCGGGACCCGGTACCAATTCGACGCTATCCTTGCTCATCCTAACTTCCAATCCCGCTGCGATGAAAAGCGCCTTTAACCTGTCCACTTCGGAGAAATCCTTGCTGGCCATCGCTGCTGTCCGCGCAGTGACGAGTTTTTCTTTGTAAGAAGTAAAATCGGTTTCATCAGCCTTAGCCCATGCACCCAAATCCATCGTCAATAAACCCAGAAGTTGCCCACTCGCCAAAAGCTTGGCCGCTTCCCCGTCCGCAGCCAAACGGTGAAGTTCCGCAATGGCACCCGCTGTATTCAGGTCATCAGCCAGCGCATCGATTACGGCAGGAGCAACGCTGGAAGCGGGTTCAATACCTGCGGTCAGCGCCCGCCATTTTCGCAGTGTCGACTCGGCCTCACGCGCCTTTTTCTCGGTCCAGTCCATTGGTTTGCGATAATGCGTCTGTAGGAAAACGAAACGGATCACCTCGCCAGGAATGCCCTGATCCAGCAGATCGTGAACGGTGAAAAAATTGCCAAGTGATTTTGACATCTTCTTACCTTCGACCTGCAACATTTCATTGTGCAACCAGATCCGAGCGAACTCTCCTTCGGGGTGCGCACAGCAGCTCTGCGCGATCTCGTTCTCGTGATGTGGGAACATCAAGTCGTTACCGCCACCGTGGATATCAAAACTCTCTCCAAGCAACTCGTAAGCCATGGCCGAGCATTCTATGTGCCAACCCGGACGGCCCCGACCCCAAGGGCTATTCCAACCCGGTAGTTCGTCCGTCGAGGGTTTCCAAAGCACAAAATCCATTGGGTTCTTTTTATAAGGCGCAACTTCAACCCGCGCCCCGGCGATCATATCATCAACGGATCGACCCGACAGTTTGCCGTAATTTTTCTTCCAGCTGTCCACGGCGAACAGAACATGCCCCTCAGCCGCATAAGCATGGCCTTTGGAAATCAGGTCCTGGATCATCTCGATCATCTGATCGATATATTCGGTCGCACGAGGCATCTCGTTGGGTTCTAACGCACCCAAGGCACCCATATCGTTCAAATACCAGCCGATTGTTTCGTCTGAACGTTCTTGAACCAGTTGCTCTAACGATCCCTTGGCGCCAGCTTTTTGCCGGGACAGCGCAGCCGCGTTTATCTTGTCATCCACATCGGTGAAGTTTCGAACGTAAGTTACTTTATGTGCTCCGTAAACATGGCGCAGCAGTCGGTAAAGGACGTCAAAAACCACCACTGGACGTGCATTACCCAGATGCGCCCGGTCATAAACCGTCGGACCGCAGACATACATCCGCACGTTATCAGGGTCGATCGGCGCAAATTCTTCCTTTGCCCGCGTCCTTGTGTTGTGCAGTTTAATCGTGGTCATCGGGTCGTGCTCCTAAAACAGCGTACGTGCATCACGCTGGCGCGGGCTTAGCAACTTGTCTCTGAAATGAAAACGAAAGAAACCGACCCGCTTGATACTTCAGCGGGTAATGCAGCAGGTAATGATGCATTTCATCGGGTTCATGTCCCACGGCATACCACGGCAACTTCCCCGAGCCAAGGCTTGAGTTCCGCAACGTAAGTCGGCAACTTGGCAGCAATGAGCCGCGAAACCGTAAATGCCATTTGTGCCGAACTGCCCGGCGCCGAATTGTCCGATCCGTGGGGCGGCGGACACGATGCGTGGAAAGTTGGCGACAAGATGTTTGCCTGTATTGGCACCGTGGGCGATGGGGTTTCCGTCAAGACCCCAGATATTGAGACCGCACAGATGCTCATTGATGCCGGTATAGCCACTAAAGCCCCGTATTTTCACCGCAGCTGGATTCGCCTGTCGTGGGACACGGACGCCGAAGAGATGCGCCATCGGCTGACGGTTTCGTATGATCTGGTCCGGGCGTCGCTGACGAAAAAGCTTCAAGCGACGTTGTCGCCGCGCAGCTGATTGACAAATCCTCGCCTCTCTGACCCATTCTGCGTCAGAAGACAAACGGAGGCACGTCATGAAGCTGTCGCATCGTATTACCAACCTGACCGAAGGCGGCTCTGACGGATGGGATGTGTTTTATCGTGCTCGCCGGATGATTTCCGAAGGTCAGGCCATCACAGAATTGACTATTGGCGAGCATGACATCGGTACAGACCCCGTGATTCTCGACGCGATGGACGCATCTGCGCGTGGTGGTCACACCGGGTACGCAATGGTGCCAGGTACGGATTTGCTGCGTGATACAGTTGCGGCACGCGTCCAGATACGAACGGGCGTAAAAACAACCCGGGATAACGTACTCATTACACCAGGTGGACAGGCGGCATTATTCGCAGCTCATATAGCGGTGTGTAACCCAGGCGATACCGGCCTGTTTCTTGACCCCTACTATGCCACTTATCCCGGGACAATCCGCGCTGCGGGAGCGATAGCCAGACCAGTGCAAACTCATGCGATGGACGCCTTTCAACCACGAGAAAGCGAAATCGAAAGGTTTGCAGGGGGCGCCGTCTCGTTACTGATCAACACGCCCAACAACCCCACAGGGGTCGTTTATTCACAGGACACGCTCAACGCAGTTGCTAACGTTTGCAAAAACCGTGATTTGTGGCTTGTTTCAGACGAAGTCTATGACACCCAAGTCTGGGAAGGTAATCACCTTTCGCCACGGGCATTGCCTGGCATGGCTGAACGCACGCTAGTCGTCGGATCGATGTCAAAATCTCACGCAATGACTGGTTCACGATGTGGTTGGATCATAGGCCCGGAGGAAGTCGTAGAGCACCTTATCAATCTGGCGACTAACACAACATATGGCGTACCCGGATTTATTCAGGACGCAGCCAGTTTCGCTCTGAACTCTGGTCACAAGCTTGAAGAAAAGATCGCTGAGCCTTTTCGGCGTCGTCGGTCACTGGCTATGCAAGTGCTTGGCGGTCAGCAAATCGTCGGCTTAATCCCGGCGCAGGGGGCTATGTATCTTATGTTAGATATCCAAGCAACTGGATTGACCGGTGATTCCTTTGCCAACGCTTTGCTGGATAGCCATAAAATTGCTGTTATGCCCGGCGAAAGCTTTGGCATGGCGGCAGCCGGCCACATTCGCGTTGCCATGACGATTGCCGATGAAAAACTTGTCAGTGCGTTGCAAACAATATGTGATTTCGCCGCTCAATTGGCCGAAAACAGGGGTGCGGCTTGACGGTCAGAACCGAAATGTCGTGCGCAAATTAAACACATTGGTATCGACACTTCCGCTAGGCCGGGAATCGAGATCGAAGTCTTGTCGCAGTGCTTCTCCGCTGATGACGAACCGATCGTTGACCGGGTAAGCAACGCCGATACCGTAAACAGCGGCAGTGTCACTGTCACCCGAAGTATCTGCTCGGGCCGTCCCGACCACGACGTAGCCTAGCGCGGAACCAAAGTCATAACCTCCGCGCAATTTTAGGCGAGAAACGCCATCCAAGCTGCCTTCGCCTTCACCGAGATCTAAATTTAAGCGATTGTATTCTAACTCACCGCCTAACACGAAACTGCCAAAGTCGTAATCGTACCCGATAAACGGACCAAATGCAGAATCACTGCCCCCAACGCCTCCGGGTCCATCTGCATCCGCATAGCCAAAACTGAACCCAACGAACGGCCCCGTCCAATCTTCGGCCAGAGCGGGTGAAACACCCGTCAACATCAACGCGGTCAGTGTAGCCTTCAATGCCTTCACGCAGACCTCCGAACATCCTGTGCCGGGCCGGGCGCTTAGACAAACATTGGCCGGGGCGCCCAAAAAATCGCAAATATTATGGCCTTTGAACTAATAACTATTCCTATCGTAACAGATTTCTAACTTTGCAGGTAAAAACTTTGAGCACGACATGCTGACTGTGTGGTGCGGACCACATTCACTCGCTCGCCAACTGAAGATTCTGGAATAAAGGTCGTAAACAGAACAGATTTTGTCAAAATGAATTTAAATAGTTGATGCACCTTGTTGAGGAAGCGGATGCAAAACGATACGTCGAAAATTCACCTGATCAGTCGCACCATCGGTGCTGATCGGGGACGCGCTGCGCGGGGACGGCCTCGGCACGTTATAACCTGTTGATCATTTTTACCTGACCCAATTATCGGAACACCGAAATGAACGACCAGCCCCGCACAACCTCTCGCAGCGGTGGTCGCGCCGCACGACGCGCAGCTCGCGCCTCTGCATTGCCCGATCATCTGCGGCCAGTTCGCCCCGGCATGGAAGGTGGCACATACAAACCCCTTAGTTCGAAGGATCTTGAGCGTATCCACAAAGCCGCCCTTCAGGCCCTGGAAACGATCGGATTGGCAGATGCCCCGGCAAGCGGGATCGAATACCTCGTCAATGCTGGTTGTACACTGGGCGAAGATGGCCGCGTACGCTTTCCACCCTCGGTCGTCGAAGATGTCCTTGCAAAGGCAAACCGAGCTGTAACTCTGTACAGCCGGGACGGCAAAACAGACTTGGTTTTAAAAGGCAGCCGGGTTCACTACGGCACCGCAGGAGCGGCGGTGCACATGGTAGACGTGGAAGGACGGGAATACAGGGACTCCACCGTTCAGGATTTGCACGATGCCGCCCGTATTTGCGAACAGCTGGACAATATCCATTTCGTTCAACGCCCGATGGTCTGCCGAGACATTACTGACAACTTGGAAATGGACCTAAACACAATTTATGCTTGTTGTTCAGGCACGTTCAAGCATGTCGGAACCTCGTTTACAGATCCCGGTTATGTCGCGCCGGCTGTCGAAATGCTTCACATGATCGCGGGCGGAGAAGAAAAGTGGCGGGAACGCCCATTTGTATCCAACACTAATTGCTTTGTCGTTCCGCCAATGAAATTCGCGACGGAAAGCTGCCAAGTGATGGAGGAGTGCGTAAAGGCAGGGATGCCGATTTTGCTTTTGTCCGCTGGCATGGCAGGCGCGACGGCGCCGTCTACTATCGCTGGCGCCATCGTTCAGGCCACCGCTGAATGCCTGGCCGGATTGGTTTACGCAAATGCGATAAGTCCCGGAGCTCCTGCGGTTTTTGGGACTTGGCCATTTGGTTTGGATTTGCGCACAGGTGCCATGTCCGTAGGGTCCGGAGAACAAGCGCTGCTGAGCGCCGGTTGTGCCCAAATGCATAAATTCTATGACCTGCCCGGTGGTGCCGCTGCTGGTGCCTCGGATTCGAAACTTCCTGATATGCAGGCTGGTTGGGAGCAGATGTGTTCAAACGTGATGACCGGACTGGCTGGTTTGAACATGGTTTACGAGGCTGCTGGTATGCATTCTTCGTTGCTAGGATTCTGCCACGAGTCACTGATACTGAGTGATGACCTAATCGGCCAAGCACAGCGCTGTGTACGTGGGATAGAAGTTTCCGACGACACGCTTGCGCTGGATCAGATAGCTCAAGTCTGTCTGGAAGGTCCTGGCCATTACCTGGGCACGGACGAAACTTTGGGCCGGATGCAATTGGATTATGTTTATCCAAGTTTTGGTGACCGCACGTCTCCAAAAGAATGGGCGGAACTGGGAAAACCTGATCTTGTCGAGAAGGCCATAGCCCGCAAAAACGAAATCTTGTCAACGCCGTCGCCAGCACGATTTGATCCGGCGCTGGATTCTGATCTGCGCGACAAGTTTAACATTCACTTACCTGTATGACCCGTTGATCACAGGCGGCCTATTTTCGATTAGGCCGCCTGCTGGTTTCAGCCGTTGCTTGGCGGAAGAAGACCTGCCCCTTGCGCAACTGAGATTTCATCAGCATCCAGCGTTCCGTCACCGTTTGCGTCCATCGCTGCAAAGCTATCGGTATCAATCTCGGGCATAACGATTTGCACTTCTTCGAGTGTTAGAACGCCATCTCCGTTCGTGTCGACGCTTGACTGAGCGAAAGACCACGCTGGTAACAACAGAGCAATCGCTGAAATGAAAGCCAGATTATGCGGTTTCATGATATTGCCTCCTATATGAAGTCCAATTTGACGTCGTCCGGACAAACACAGGAATTTTGATTTACACCAATCAGTCACCCCACCGATACCAAAGAGCGGATTTCGCGCTATTCTCCGCCTGTTTGAATGAGTCGGGTTTGCAATCAACCGTTGGACGAAATTGCCAGTAGGTCTTTCGGCGTTTCCTGCCCTACGCCATTTTCAAAACCCGGCGAAGTGTTGCCAGAATATTCGAATCGATTTGGGAAACAGAAAAAAGGGGGCCGAGGGCCCCCAAAAAGTTTCGCGTTCCAGGCTCATCTCGTTGACCGCCCGGTATTTTTTGCCTGCGGCCTGGACAGCGTATGGGGCGAGCGCACCCGCCCCTGAAAGAGTGGGAAGGAGCAAAAATTCCGCCCCACCCTGTTCCCGGCCAACACGGGCATGCCGACCGAGTGGACAAAGGCGATGACGGTAAGTCTTGGCGCCTTTGTCCGTGTTCGTCGGGACCGGATATCCGGGGGGAAAATCACGGTCCCTACACCCCATTGCCGGGGCGCTATTCTCAGCTACACCCGCTGGTTGCTCCGCAGGTGTTACATTTCATGCATGTGCCGTTGCGAACCAAAGTGTAGTTTCCGCACTCACCGCATGGGTCGCCTTCATAACCTTGCATCTTGGCTTTGGTCCGCGCATCCATATTGCTTGCTACGGTGGTTTCAGTCGTGGCTTCGAATTGCACAGCTGTTTCTGTTATGCCTTCAACACCAGCCTGTCCGCCGTTCAAAACCATTAAGTCCTGCGGCAACCGCTTACGCAGATAACCGGTTGAGCTGATTTGCTTTAGAACTTCCAAGGACTTAGACGCAGCGCTGTCACTGATCTCAGAGATATTCGAAACGCCTTCTTCTTCACCCTTACCGATATCGTCAAAAGTTGCGCCTTCAGGCTTCACATGCGCCAAATCGGTGCGATCCAAATACGACACAGCCAATTCACGGAATATGTAATCCAAGATCGAGGTCGCGTTCTTAATTGAGTCATTACCCTGAACCATTCCAGCCGGTTCGAATTTGGTAAATGTGAAAGCGTCAACGAATTCCTCAAGCGGGACGCCATATTGCAATCCGACCGAAACCGCGATGGCAAAGTTGTTCATCATTGCACGAAAGCCAGCGCCTTCCTTGTGCATGTCGATGAAGATCTCGCCTAGTTTGCCATCTTCGAACTCACCCGTTCTCAGGTAAACCTTGTGGCCACCAACAATAGCCTTTTGCGTATATCCTTTACGGCGATGAGGAAGCTTTTCCCGGTGGCTGCGGATCATTTCCTTGACGACAACCTTCTCGATCACCTTCTCGGCTAAAACGACAGCTTTTTCCTGCGTCGATCCGCTCTCCAGCACTTCAGCCGCCTCATCGTCATCCTCGACTAGCGCTGCCGCCAACGGTTGAGAGAGTTTCGAACCGTCGCGATACAAAGCATTGGCCTTTACGCCCAGAGACCAGCTGAGTTCATAAGCTTTCTGGCAATCCTCGATGGTCGCATCATTCGGCATGTTAATCGTCTTCGAGATCGCGCCCGAGATGAAGCTCTGTGCTGCCGCCATCATGGTGATGTGGCTATCAACCCCAAGGAAACGCTTGCCTTTCTTGCCGCACGGGTTGGCACAATCGAAGATCGCGTAATGTTCCTCTTTCAGATGCGGGGCGCCTTCCAGAGTCATAGTTCCACAGACATGGTCGTTGGCAGCGTCGATATCAGCTTTGGAAAAGCCCAGATGCCGAAGCAAATCAAACGTCGGGTCGTTCAGCTTAGTGGCCGGGATGCCCAAAACACCGGTGCAGAAATCCTCGCCCAGCGTCCACTGGTTAAAGACAAACCTAATGTCAAAGGCGCTTTCCAGTGCGGCATCCACTTTACCCAGTTCATTCGGTCCAAAACCGTGACCCGTTAGCGAGGTATGGTTAATCCCAGGAGCATTGCCAATGGTGCCATGGCCGACCGCGTAAGACACGATCTCTTCGATCTGGGACGAAGAGTAGCCCAGTTTTTCCAGCGCTGAGGGTACCGAGCGATTGATAATTTTGAAGTAACCACCGCCGGCCAGCTTTTTGAACTTCACCAAAGCAAAGTCAGGTTCGATACCCGTTGTGTCGCAATCCATGACCAGCCCGATAGTGCCCGTCGGCGCGATTACCGTTGCCTGCGCATTGCGATACCCATTCTTTTCACCCAAGCTAAGCGCTTCATCCCATGCCGACATAGCCAAATCGACCAGACGTTTGTCTGGGCAGTTTTGGTGATCCAGCGCAACCGGCTTCACCGCCAGATTCTCGTAACCCTCGGTCACGCCCTGTGCGGCTCGGCGGTGATTGCGGATGACGCGCAGCATGTGGTCTGCGTTCCGCTCATAACCTTTGAAAGGACCAAGTTCGCCTGCGATTTCGGCTGAGGTCGCATAAGCAACACCGGTCATGATTGCTGTCAAAGCGCCACAGATGGACCGCCCTTCGTCCGAGTCATAACTGTATCCCATGTTCATCAACAGACCACCGATATTGGCATAACCCAAACCCAAGGTTCTGAAATCGTATGAGAGTTTTGCTATTTCCTTCGATGGGAACTGCGCCATGGTCACGGAAATTTCCAAGGTCAGCGTCCAAAGCCGCGCTGCGTGCATGTAATCTGCTGATTGGAATTCTCCGTCCTTGAGGAAGGTCAGAAGGTTCATTGATGCAAGGTTACACGCCGTGTCATCCAAGAACATATATTCCGAACACGGGTTCGAACCGCGGATTTCGCCATCTTCGGGGCAAGTGTGCCATTCGTTAACAGTATCGTGGAACTGAATGCCCGGATCGGCGCATGCCCATGCAGCGTGACCGACTTTTTCCCAAAGGTCGCGAGCCTTTACTGTTTTGGCGACTTTGCCGTCAGTCCGATTGATCAGCTCCCAATCAGCGTCTTTCTCCACAGCGGTCAAAAACGCGTTGGTCACTCGGATCGAGTTGTTTGAGTTCTGGCCCGAAACCGAACTGTAAGCCTCCGAATCCCAGTCTGTGTCGTAGGTAGGAAATTCTATGCTGCCATGCCCCTGTTTGGCATAATCGAGAACGCGCTTTATGTATGTCTCTGGAATGGCGACCTTCTTTGCCGCGCGAACCGCGGACTTCAGGGAAATATTCTTCTTGGGATCATGGGCATCTTCTTGGGCGCCGTCCCAAGAGCGAATGGCCTCGAAAATACCGTTCAGCATCTTCTCGTGCATCTTTGATCCGGCAACGATCGAGGCCACCTTCTGCTCTTCAATCACCTTCCATTCGATAAATTGCTCGATGTCCGGGTGATCTGCGTCAACGATCACCATCTTTGCTGCTCGACGGGTCGTACCACCTGATTTTATAGCGCCTGCGGCGCGGTCGCCGATCTTGAGAAAACCCATGAGACCCGAAGATTTGCCACCACCCGACAGAGCCTCGCCATCTGCACGTAGGTGACTGAAGTTGGTACCGGTACCAGAGCCATATTTGAACAAGCGCGCTTCACGCACCCACAGGTCCATTATGCCCCCTTCGTTCACCAGGTCATCATCGACCGACTGGATGAAGCACGCATGGGGCTGTGGATGTTCGTATGCAGATTTTGATTTGGTCAGTTTACCAGTTTTGTAGTCAACATAGTGGTGCCCCTGCGCCGGTCCATCAATTCCATATGCCCAGTGAAGACCAGTGTTGAACCACTGCGGAGAATTTGGCGCGGCGCGCTGCGTTGCCAGCATGTAACGCATTTCGTCAAAGTAGGCGCGAGCGTCTTCTTCGTCTGTGAAGTAGCCGCCCTTCCAGCCCCAATAGGCCCAAGCACCCGCCAAACGATCAAATACCTGCTTGGATGACGTCTCTCCGTCGAATTCCGCATCTTCGGCTGGCACAGAGCGCCACAGAAACTCGGGAACGCCCTTTTCTTTTACTTTCTTCAAACGGTTTGGCACACCGGCCTTACGGAAATATTTCTGAGCGATGACATCACTGGCAACCTGGCTCCAGCTTGACGGAACTTCAATCTCATCTAAACGGAATACGATTGTCCCGTCCGGATTCCGAATCTCGGACGTTGCAGACACAAAATCCAGTTCTGCGTATGCGTCCTGACCAGGTTTGGTGAATTTTCTCTCAATCTTCATGTCCGCTGCCCCCGGGCAATTATTTTAAGTTTCCGGCACTTTTAATTAGTTTTGCGGAGTGCCGCCCGCTGCCGTCAGAATTTTGGGCACAAAAGACCAACCGCTGTTCATAACAGCGCAAAACCGCAAAAACGGTTGCACGTAGATAGATATGCATTAGTCCCTCGCCCGTCGCCTTTTTCCAGTCATTATCTACTAGATTTAGTGGCGCATGCTTCGGCCTATACAATCTGGCGTATCTTGCCATAGTTGGTCAACGGACTTTTTTGAGATTTTTGGAATCTTTTCTGTTGACCAACTCAGAGAGATCGGCGGGAACCTGCCGGCGCGCGATTCCTCCACAGGTCTTCCTAAGGCTGCCGGACAAGGACTTACCGAATTGGCAAATGGAATTCTCGTTTTTTGTGCCACGGTTACGAGCAAATGATCACCTAACGCACAATTAACGAACGTCACAGAGAATCATCGCGGCGCATCCAAAACACATGCAATAGTCAAAGGAACAGATAAAAAGTGCCTTGGGACCGATCTCAACATGCGTACATTGCGAACACTTCCCGCTCTGGCCCTGATCGTGTCCTGTACAACACAAGATAATCCAATTGGAACACGCAGTGCGCAGTTCACTGACTATCCAAAGCAAATGTTCAGCTCGTTCCAAACGCAGTGCGACGGTCCCGGAGAAGACTATTTGCGGATGGGAAAAGGCAGTTTTGAATGCCGTGAACAATTGCCGCCCGAGGCAACTGCATATCTGATTCTGTCCTTCGACGGTCACCCTCGGGATTTGCCAAGAATCGTTACACGATTAAGTTCGACCAAAAACCAGCTGGGATATCGCGTCGATGCGGATCTATTCTTTCTGGTTCCACAGAAAGATGGAACTACTCTTAGAGTTCCGGTTCAAACCGAGACATTAGATAAGGATTTTAGCCAACTATATGTGCGGTTCGGCGGAATGCCTATTTAGGCACATATAGTTGGAAAGTGGTCGGGGCGGCAGGATTCGAACCTACGACCCCCTGTACCCAAAACAGGTGCGCTACCAGACTGCGCCACGCCCCGGACCGTGCGCCTTCCTAACGATGCCATTCGGATTTGAAAAGCCCTAACAAGGCCAAATTGCAGGACCTTGCGAAAAAACTTCATGCCGCATCTGGGTTCCGGGGCGAATGGCATACCGCGCAGCAAGCCCGGCATTGATTTCCAGCACAGTGTAGACCGAATCACCACCTTCAATGGGCGTCAGGTCGCCAGGAATTGCGCCTTCGTGCACATGAGTGACGTTACCAGCGCGATCCGTAAAAATCATGTCTAACGGGATGAGCGTGTTTTTCATCCAAAAAGCAACCGGTTGCGGAGGATCGAATACAAACAACATCCCTGCCCGATTGGGCAGACTTTCTCGAAACATCAAACCTTGTGAACGCTCTTGAGGGGTTTTGGCCAATTCGACATCGAATCGCACTTGGGCCTGAGAATTCCGCAGTTCAACCTGGTCAGCGCGACATTCCGCTACGGCCATCGAACCGATAATCGAAAGAAGCATCGCGAAAGCCGGGAGGAATTTCTTCATTCCGGTGATCAGCCGTTCAGGGCTGCCTCCCAAGCCAAAACCTGAGCGGCCATACGCCCACGCTTGCCATCAATGACTCGCATTGCAAGAGCTTCACCCGGTTGCAAGTCCGCCAACCCCGACCGGCGCAAAACCTCAATATGAAGAAATACATCTTCATTACTGCCAAACACATTGGCAAACCCAAATCCTTTGCCCTTATCGAACCACTTGACGCGTGCCGCTTCTAGCGGGGTTTGCGCAATCAAATCCGGATCCAACTCGGCAAAATCAGCCAGCATTAAAGTTTCAGCCCGATCCGGCGGATCCACTGAAATAACTTCAACGGCCTGAACACCGCGGTCCGTACGGTGGGTCATGATTTCGATGCCTGCGCCATCCGCAACCGAGCTTTGCCCAAAATTACGCAGAACATTCACATGCAGCAGAATGTCGGGCCCACCTTCATTGGACACAACAAATCCGTAACCCTTGGCAGGGTCGAACCATTTGACGTGTCCACGAACGCGGTACATGCTGCTCATATCTTCTGGCACTGTGTTCCCATCACGAAATTTAGCAAATCGTCAGGGGTCTGTTGTTGATGCAAATGAATTGCAATTTCAAGTCGAAAAAAATCTATGATTTCGGGCTTTTGCATTTCGCTGCGCATGACTGTCATGGATTCAACCTCTGCACTTGCCACTCGGAACCGGGGGCAGTTCTGCGCCACTGAAAACGGTCGTGCAACCTGAAAGCGCCATCTGCCCAGAACTCTATCTCCACTGGAATCAGCCTGTACCCGCCCCAAAAGCTCGGGCGTGGCGGGTTGGGTCCGAATTTGGTAGTAACTTTGGCCACTTCCGCCATCAATGCGGCCCTGCTCGTCAGCGGCTCAGACTGTCGTGATGCCCACGCACCCAGACGGCTTTTGAGAGAACGTGAGGCGTAATATTCGTCTGCTTGTGGTCCGTCTTCGCGCGTGATTGTGCCACGTACCCGAATTTGACGCCGTAGTGATTTCCAATGCATCACGAATGCCGCCTTTCCAGACTCATCAAGCTCGCCTGCCTTAGTGCTATGGTAATTTGTATAGAAAACAAAGGCATCTTCCTCGATTTCTTTCAACAAAACCATTCGAACATTTGGTAAGCTACTTGAATCTACGGTTGCCAACGCAATCGCATTTGGGTCATTAGGTTCGGTCTTTTCAGCTTCCTCCAGCCACCGTCCCGCAATGCTAAACGGATCGGTGCCAGCGAAAATGCCACTTTGCTCGTTCATTTCCATCCCCTGGAAATAATTGTTCCCGACACTAAGGCGAGAACCCGCTACGAGCAAGAGTGCATGGCCTTGATGCAAGGCAATCAATGGCATAAACCAATCCAACACAACGCGAAGACAGGCGGAGAACCGAACATGTCAAATCAGTTGATGGCCGGAAAACGCGGCCTCATCATGGGACTGGCCAATGACAAATCAATCGCATGGGGAATAGCTCGGGCTCTGTCCGAAGCTGGAGCTGAGCTTGCCTTCTCGTATCAAGGTGATGCTTTAAAAAAACGGGTTGATCCATTGGCGGCACAGCTCGGAAGCGAAATCGTCCTACCCTGCGACGTCAGCGATGAAAGCTCGATCAACGACCTTTTCAATGCGCTTGAAAAAACCTGGGGCAAGTTGGACTTTGTTGTTCACGCGATTGGTTTTTCGGACAAGAACGAACTTCGCGGCCGCTACGTCGACACCAGCCGCGCAAATTTTAACCTGACAATGGATGTATCGGTCTATTCGTTCACAGCTGTAATGCAGCGAGCCGAAAAACTGATGGGTGAAGGCGGCAGCGCAATTACCTTGACCTATTACGGAGCTGAGCAGGTGATGCCGCATTACAACGTAATGGGTATCGCCAAGGCGGCTTTGGAGGCATCGGTCAAATACTTGGCCGAGGATTTGGGCAAGGACGGCATCCGCGTGAACTCGATTTCCGCCGGCCCAATCAAGACTCTGGCCGCCAGCGGAATCGGTGATTTCCGCTACATTATGAAGTGGAATGAGTACAATTCGCCCCTTCGCCGGAATGTAACAATCGATGATGTTGGAAAGTCTGCGTTGTATCTGCTGTCAGACCTCAGCAGCGGCGTAACTGGCGAGAACCTGCACGTGGATTCGGGGTATCATATAGTCGGCATGAAAGCCGTTGATGCTCCGGATGTTGAAAAGGGATAAAAATTAATGAGCGCAAAGGACCGCCTACCCCACGAAAAAGGCTTTCACATAAGCTGGGACCAACTGCATCGTGATTCTCGTGCGCTTGCTTGGCGGCTGGACGGACAGGGTCCAGATAACGGGGCATGGCGGGCCGTGGTCGCCATTACTCGCGGTGGAATGGCGCCAGCCATGATCGTCAGCCGCGAACTGGATATTCGCACAGTCGACACTATCAGCGTCAAATCTTATCATCACCAAACTCGTGGAGAGGCCGAAATTCTTAAGGCGCCTGATGCCAATTTGATGGGTGACGGCACCGGCGTTCTGATTATCGACGATCTGGTCGACAGCGGAAAAACTCTGGAATTGGTGCGTGAGATGTATCCAAACGCGCATTTTGCCACGGTTTACGCCAAACCCAAGGGTCGCCCAATGGTTGATACTTTCATTACCGAAGTCAGCCAGGATACATGGATCTTTTTGCCCTGGGATATGGCCCTGCAATATGTCGAACCCTATCGCGGAACGGATTAAGATTCGGTCAACGACGAAATCTTCGGACGAGTTTCTGGACATGGGAAGCAAATGAAACTCACGCGCACAGCGGCAACATTTGCGCCGCCTGTGATGGAAGCATCACGATGGTTGCAGGGTGTATCATTCACGGTTGATCGGCCGTTGATCAATGTCAGTCAGGCTGCACCAGTTGACCCGCCTCCGCTTGCTCTGCGTCAGGCAATGGCCGAATTCGCGTTGCGTGATAACAGCGCTCATCTTTACGGACCGGTTTTAGGTAATGACGACTTGCGTGCTGAGCTGGCCTCTCAGATCAGCGTCCACTATGCCTCGGATATCTCAAAAAATCAGGTCGCAATCACTTCGGGATGCAATCAGGCCTTTTCCGCTGTGATTTCGGCAATTTCGAACCAAGGGGATGAGGTTATCCTTCCAACGCCTTGGTATTTCAACCACAAAATGTGGCTTGATATGGCTGGCGTCGGGACTGTCACTCTGGCTACAGGCGACAGTCTTTTGCCGAATCCGGACAAGGCAAGGGAACTAATTACTGAAAAAACCCGAGCCATTGTTTTGGTTACCCCGAATAATCCCGGTGGCGTGGAATACCCAGCTGATCTGGTGATGGATTTCTTTGAACTGGCGCGGTCGGCTGGTATTCACTTGCTTGTTGATGAAACGTATCGCGATTTCGACAGTCGCTCCGTCCCGCCTCATGATTTGTTCCAGCAACCAAGCTGGGACAATACTCTGGTACATTTGTATTCGTTTTCAAAGGCCTATAGGTTAACTGGTCATCGTGTCGGAGCGGTTGCCTCGGCCCCTGCTCTGTTGTCTGAGATAGAGAAGTTTTTGGACACGATCGCCATCTGTCCAAGTCAAATCGGTCAGTTCGCTGCACTTTGGGGGATGCAAAACCTGCCCCGATGGGTCTCTGAAGAGAGAAACGAAATACTGGACCGACGAGCTTTGATCTTGCAACAGATGCCCCGTTTGTCTGCGAAAGGATGGCGCCTTTTAGGTTTGGGCGCCTATTTTGCATATCTCGAACACCCTTTCGATCTGAGTTCCGACATTCTGGCCAAACGACTTGTTGTCGAGGCTGCTGTTCTGCTGCTGCCCGGTACAATGTTCATGCCCGTCGACGATCCAGACGGGAAAAGACAGTTGCGGATCGCTTTTGCCAATCTCGACAAGGAAGGCATATCCAGACTTTTTGATCGTTTAGAGGCGTTATCCTTCTAAGCTTGCTCCTCGGCGGCGTGCGTCGTATTCAGGGCCGCAACCGACCCGAGCAAGTACTGCCAACACAAAACACGAGGGCACCATGGCCGCAGGCATGAAAAATCTGTCAAAAACTTTTGTTTGGATCCTCATGGGCCTTTTGATGTTGGGACTTGCAGGCTTTGGGGCGACCAGCTTGACCGGCACCGTTCGAACTGTGGCTCAAGTCGGGGACGAAAGTGTTTCAGTCGACGAATATGTCCGCGAATTGCAGCGTGAAATCCGCGCGGTAGAAGCGCAAACCGGTCAACCGCTGCAGATTTCACAGGCCCACCAACTTGGACTGGATCAGCAGGCTTTGTCCCGTCTTGTTGCGCTCGCTGCTTTGGACAATGAGGTTGCGCAACTGGGCATTTCAATTGGTGACGAAAATCTGCAACAAGAAATCGTTCAAATTCAAGCGTTTCAAGGTGTCGACGGGACCTTCGACCGAGAAGCTTATCGATTTCAACTGGAGCAAGTAGGGTTGACCGACACTGAATTC
Organism: Ruegeria sp. YKSD179; assembly: GCF_059612885.1. NCBI lineage: Bacteria > Pseudomonadati > Pseudomonadota > Alphaproteobacteria > Rhodobacterales > Roseobacteraceae > Ruegeria > Ruegeria sp. YKSD179. The sequence continues at coordinate 79,445 of NZ_JBXWRL010000011.1, forward strand.
GAGAATGACCTACGTAAAGAGTCCGCGCGTACCATTGTTCAGGGTGCTGTGATGGGCGGGGTGGATATGCCGCGTACTATGACCGAGGCATTGTCGAACTATGTACTTGCTCGCCGAAGCTTTACAGTCGCAACTCTTTCGTCCGACACTTTAGAAACGCCTGTGCCAGAACCAACGGATGCACAGATAAAATCATATTATGATGAAAACACTGACCGCTTTACCCTGCCCCACACAAAGAAGTTGACCTACGCAATCCTGTCGCCGGAAATGCTGTTGGACTCAGTAGAAGTTGACGCGGACTCGGTAAAACGCCTGTACGATCAAAGATCCGACCAATTCAAACAACCTGAACGCCGGTTGGTCGAACGTCTGATTTTTTCGGACGAAACTTCTGCAACAGAAGCTCTAGCGCAGCTTGAGGTCGGTGGGGCAAGCTTTGAACAACTGGTCCGCGACCGGGAACTGGAACTGAGCGATGTCGACTTGGGAGATGTGACCCGTGATGATTTGGGTGAGGCGGCCGAAGGCGTCTTTGCTGCAGAAATCGATGATGTAGTTGGCCCATTGCCGTCTGAACTGGGACCAGCGTTATTCCGTATCAACGGATCATTGGCAGAAAACATCGTCACATTTGCAGAGGCCGAAGCTGAGTTGCGCGAGGAACTTGCCGCTGACAGAGCTCGTCGCCAAATCGAAGCTCAAGCCGAAGATATTAACGACCTACTGGCAGGCGGCGCGACCCTGGAAGAGCTGACCAACGAAACCGAAATGGAACTCGGCGAAATCGACTGGACTCAGCAAAGCGATCAGGGAATAGCTGCGTATGACGGGTTCCGTTCTGTTGCAGAAGCCGTGCAAGAGGGGGATTTTCCCGAAGTAGCGTTTTTGGAAGACGGCTCGATTTTTGCCCTGCGCTTGAACGAAGTTCTTCCACCCCGACCTGAACCACTGGACAGCGCCCGCTCGCGAGTAGCCGGAGCTTGGGTGCAGGATGAGATCGCCAAAGAGCTGCAATCCCAGGCGGGTTCAGTTATTACAGCGCTCGCAACAGATGGTGATTTTACGAACACCGGCTTGCCGTTCCGGGTTGAGAACGCCCTGACACGTACCGCCTTTTTGGATGATGTTCCTGCTGATTTCATGACGCAAGTATTTGAAATGGAGCCTGGAGAACTGCGTGTCATTCCAGGCGCTGGGACTGCTTTGATTGTACGTCTTGATGACGTTTTGCCCCCCGCGGAGACGGATGAGCAGCGGCAGATGCAAGATGCTCTATCAGCGCAAATGAACCAGGCCTTGGCGCAAAATATCTTTGACATCTATGTGCGCGATGCTCAGACACGTGCGCGCCCAGTCGTGGACCAGCAAGCGCTGAACGCCGTTCAGGCAAGCTATTAACCGGGGCTGACTATGGATCTGACACCCGACTTCGACAGTTTCGCGCGCGCCTATGAAGCGGGCGAAAATCAAGTGGTATACACACGTCTTGCTGCTGACCTAGACACTCCTGTGTCGTTGATGCTCAAACTGGCGGGCGCGCAAAAGGACGCGTTCATGCTGGAATCTGTGACTGGCGGAGAGGTGCGCGGACGATATTCGATCATCGGTATGAAACCTGACTTGATCTGGCGATGCCAGGGGGAAACCGCCTCCATTAACCGATCCGCACGCTTCGACGCCGAGGCGTTTTCGGAGCAGGCCGGGAATCCCATGGATAATCTGCGCGATCTGCTGGCCGAATCTCGCATTACCTTACCGTCTGACCTTCCTCAGGCGGCGGCAGGCCTGTTCGGTTATCTGGGGTACGATATGGTCCGGTTAGTTGAATATCTGCCGGACGTTAATCCTGATCCGCTAGGGCTGCCCGATGCCATCATGCTGCGACCGTCAGTGGTAGCGGTTCTTGATGGCGTAAAAGGTGAAGTTACGGTTGTGTCGCCCGCTTGGGTGAGTGACGGACAATCTGCCAAGGCGGCTTTCGCACAGGCGGCCGAGCGGGTAATGGACGCGGTCCGCGATTTGGAACGCGCAATGCCCTCTGAAACCCGAGATTTGGGTGAAGCCCGCGAGATCGCGCCCCCAATTTCGAACTTTACCAAATCAGGGTACATGGAAGCGGTTGAAAAGGCTAAAGAATACATTCGGGCTGGAGACATTTTTCAGGTCGTACCAGCGCAACGCTGGACGCAAGAGTTCCCGCAACCCCCATTTGCCTTATATCGCTCGCTTAGGCGAACAAATCCTTCGCCCTTTATGTTCTATTTTAACTTTGGCGGCTTTCAGGTGATCGGCGCCAGCCCAGAGATTCTGGTGCGTGTATTTGGCAACGAAGTGACAATTCGACCGATCGCAGGCACTCGCCCCCGCGGTGCAACCCCGGAAGAAGATAAAGCCAATGAAATTGACCTGTTGGCTGACAAAAAGGAACTTGCAGAACATCTTATGCTTTTGGATCTTGGTCGAAACGACACGGGCCGTGTAGCCAAGATTGGAACTGTTCGCCCGACCGAAGAATTTATTATCGAACGCTACAGCCACGTAATGCATATTGTTTCCAATGTCGTTGGTGAACTTGCGGATGACAAAGATGCGCTGGACGCGTTCTTTGCCGGAATGCCGGCCGGCACTGTTTCGGGGGCACCCAAAGTACGTGCTATGGAAATCATTGACGAACTTGAGCCAGAGAAACGAGGCGTCTACGGCGGCGGTGTCGGCTATTTCAGTGCGGGCGGCGACATGGATATGTGCATCGCACTACGGACAGCCATAGTGAAGGATAGTAAGTTATATATTCAGGCTGGTGGGGGTGTCGTGTATGACAGCGACCCGGAAGCGGAATATATGGAGACCGTGCACAAATCAAATGCAATCCGTCATGCTGCGGCTGAAGCGGCGCGTTTCAGCGGGAACGGCAACAGATAAGATTGATTGACCTAATCTTTAATATTCGGCCGAACCCGAGTTTCGCTGAACTTCACTCATCATAACGGCAGATATCGGCGCCATGGCAACCCGATTGCCGCGATCCTCGAGTCCCCAAAGCAACAGGGCTGAAATCGTCTCGGGGCGCAATCGACCCAACATAACAACAGCACCTTGCTGACTGGCGCGAAATGCAGCCTGATCCAGAAAACGGCGTATAACCTGAGCATCCTGACTGGCACCATCAAAGTCTCTGAAAACGACGCTGGACGGCACACCGTTTCGCGCAGCTAATTTCTGAACTGTGTTCAGCCCGCTATCCTGTGTGACCAACCCGCGACCGGTATCACCGGCGATAGCAGCAACCTGATCTGCCAATTTTCGGTTACCTTGAATTCCCGTTCCAACACCTTCCAATAAACCGACAGTTTCTGGCAGCGTCTCTAACCAAACCGCCAAAGACACCTCTGCGTCCTGCGCGCTAGCTGCAGTGTGCATATCGATAAGAGCCAATACTTCGAACCCAGCCTCACGGTGACGCGCCATTTTTTCCGCCGCCTTTGGGTCGGATGGATTAACTGCCAAGCTAAGCGGATATGGGAAATCCTTAAGTGCTTCGGCCCCAAATGCGCCTTCGTCATCGATCAAGATAATCGACATCAAAGGTTTGGCCTCTGGGTTTTCAAAGGCCACCGCGTATTCTTCTATTGGTTTTCCTGGTGCAAGAGTTTGAACTTCGGCCTGCTCCTCAGTCGCTTGGTCACGTTCTGTCAAAGGCACAATCCGCTTGCCCACCCGCGTGCCAGACGGTTGCTCTGGTGAAATCTGCGGCAAGGAAATGATTCGTGGTTGATTGCGAGGCAGAGTGTCCTCTTCACCCTCAACCGCGATCGGGTTTTCATCGACCGCTATATCCTCCTCGACTTTAGGTGTTTGCGCTTCGGGCTGAGGAGTGTCTTCAGGTTGCACGGCGGCAACCTGTTCACCGCTGGCTTCTGGCTCTTTAGACAAAGGCGCCTGAACTGATTGTTCTTCTGGTTCTTCGATTACCGGGATTTGCGCTTCAGGCGTCAATTGAGCCGAGGAAGTTGTTAGGTCTGGCTCTGTTGCAACTTCGGGCTTTTGTTCCGGGGGCAGCAAGTTTTCTGCAGCAATTTCAAGATCGGTATCTAGCTCAGGTGAAGTTGGAGTCGGAGCTGGTCTCGGCATCGATGCCGGAGTATCAGAGTCGACTGTCACAGGCTGCGCCGCAGGCGCATCAGGCGCTTGAGGACTCGAAGGGGATGACCCAGTTGTCGGTCGAGTATCAGGCTGCAACTCTATACCCGAAAGGCCGGCAAGTGTATCTGATTGCGTTTCTGGGTCATCTGGAGTTTTAGGTGCCAGCTCAACCAAATCGGCGTCTTTTCCCTGAATCTGCAAATCCGCGTTTTCTGAGGGGGTTGGTGCCTCAGAAGCTTTTGGCGCCACGATTGACACCTCGGGTTTTGTTGTAAGCGGCGTATATAGTGACGCCACAGTCGCCAAGGCTAAAACCGAGACAGCCCCGGCGAACATCCCACCGTAAAATCCCCGCATAGCTAACATGCCTCTCGCCTTGTTTATTGCCTCAATCGCTCGGGCACCGTCTGTAGCGGTGCTCACTTGCACAACCGGTCCGGAACGGATGTCCCCTTGACGCTGGCGCACAAGCCTGAGCATGTATATTCCAACATTATACCTTGGCTTGGGCCTGCATCGCCAGCCCCAATTGCCTCATTCAAAGATAAGTGCCGGAATGCTGCTGCTGATCGACAACTATGACTCGTTTACTTACAATCTTGTCCACTATTTGGGTGAATTGGGCGCCGAAATGGTCATTCGCCGCAATGATGCCTTGGATGTTCAAGAAGCAATGGCGATGAACCCGGCCGGTATCCTGCTAAGCCCGGGACCATGCGACCCCGATCAAGCCGGTATATGTCTGGCGCTGACCGAGGCGGCGGCAGAAACCAAAACACCATTGATGGGAGTGTGCTTAGGTCACCAGGCGATTGGTCAGACATTTGGCGGTAAGGTCGTACGTTGCCATGAGATCGTGCATGGCAAGATGGGCAAGATTAACCACTCCGGTAAAGGATTGTTTGCAGGCCTTCCAACTCCGTTCGAAGCAACGCGCTACCATTCGCTAGTTGTAGATCGAGGCTCACTACCGGACTGTCTGGAAATAACGGCAGAGCTCGAGGATGGAACGATCATGGGACTACAGCACAAGGATTTACCCATTCATGGTTTGCAGTTTCATCCCGAGTCCATTGCGTCCGAGCACGGTCATGCTCTGCTGAAGAATTTTTTGAATGAGATGAAAGTCCCGGCATGAGCGACGTCCTGAAACCGTTGATCGGCGCCGCAGCGGATAGGCCACTGACGCGGTCAGAAGCAGAGCAAGCCTTTCAAATACTGTTCGAAGGTGCTGCAACGCCCAGCCAAATCGGTGGACTTTTAATGGCCATGCGCACGCGTGGCGAAACCGTTGACGAATATGCGGCCGCCGCTGCCGTTATGCGAGCCAAGTGCCATGCCGTGTCAGCACCTGTCGGAGCGATGGATATTGTCGGTACGGGCGGAGATGGAAAAGGAACTCTTAATATATCGACGGCGACAGCGTTTGTTGTCGCCGGGGCTGGAGTCACCGTTGCAAAACATGGCAATCGAAACTTAAGCTCAAAATCCGGGGCTGCAGATGCTCTGAGCCAGCTGGGAATCAACGTTATGGTTGGACCAGAAACCGTTGAAAAGGCTTTGAAAGATGTGGGAATAGGTTTCATGATGGCGCCTATGCACCATCCCGCAATCGCTCATGTGATGCCGACACGGCAGGAACTTGGGACCCGGACGATTTTCAATATTCTCGGCCCCCTGACCAATCCCGCTGGTGTGAAACGCCAGTTAACAGGCGCTTTCAGCCGTGACCTGATACGACCTATGGCCAAAACCCTTGGCCTGCTCGGCACCGAACACGCTTGGTTGGTTCACGGATCAGATGGAACAGACGAATTGACCATCACCGGGGTAAGCTGGATTGCCTCGGTCGAGGATGGAACTGTCAAGGAAGCAGAAATTCATCCCGAAGACGCCGGACTGCCCGTACATCCATTTGAGGACATTCTCGGTGGAACACCCGAAGAAAACGCTGTTGCATTCCGCGCACTTCTCGATGGAAGACCATCTGCCTATCGCGACGCGGTGTTACTGAACGCGGCAGCAGCATTGGTTGTGGCCGACGCTGCATCGGAGTTACGCGAAGGCGTTGCAATGGCCGCCGAAAGCATCGACAGCGGCAAAGCGAAAGACAAGATAGCCGCGTTGGCTCGTATCACACAGGAAGCTGCATGACCGAAACAGTTCTGGACAAAATCAAGGCTTACAAGCTGGAAGAGATCGCAGCAGACAAAGCGCGAAAATCATTGGATGAGCTTGAATCCGAAGCGGAAAGCGCGTCTGAGCCTCGCGGTTTCGCCGACGCGCTTTCGGCAGCGACCCGTCGCGGTTATGGCTTGATTGCGGAGGTCAAAAAAGCCAGCCCTTCCAAAGGCTTGATCCGAGAAGACTTTAATCCACCCGCTCTGGCCCAGGCATATGAAAAAGGAGGTGCTGCCTGTTTGTCAGTTTTGACCGACACGCCCAGCTTTCAAGGTGCCAAGAACTTTCTAACCGCTGCACGCAAGGCTTGTTCTTTGCCCGCGCTTCGCAAGGATTTCATGTATGACCCCTATCAGGTGATCGAAGCTCGTGCGCTTGAGGCCGATTGTATTCTGATTATCATGGCGTCTGTCAGTGACTCTCAGGCGTCTGAGTTGGAACACACTGCGTTTGATTGGGGTATGGATGTTCTGATTGAAGTGCATGACGAGTCAGAGCTACACCGCGCAACCAACCTAAAAAGCCCTTTGATCGGAATAAACAATCGAAACCTAAAGACTTTCGAAACAAGTCTGGACACGACGCGCAGGTTGTCAAAATTGGTTCCGGCCGACCGAACAATTGTCTGTGAAAGTGGCCTGAGCACACCAGCTGATCTTGCAGAAATTGCGCGCTATGGCGCGAGGTGCTTCTTGATTGGCGAAAGTCTGATGCGTCAGGATGACGTCGAATCGGCAACACGCACTCTGCTAGCTAACCCTCTTGTTCCAGGGGTGATGTGATGGCGCTTACTCATTTCGACGCCAAGGGTCAGGCACATATGGTTGATGTGACCGAAAAGCAAATAACTGACCGAGTTGCTGTCGCAGCTGGTTACATCAGAATGGCCCCAGAAACATTTGATTTAATTTGCGAAGGCCGGGCAAAAAAGGGTGATGTTCTGGGCGTAGCTCGTCTTGCCGGGATTATGGGGGCCAAGAAAACGCCCGATCTAATCCCGTTGTGTCATCCGCTGCCAATAACTCGGGTTGCAGTTGAATTGACGCTGGATCCGTCTTTACCAGGCGTTCAGGTCGAAGCAACGGTTAAAACTACCGGCCAGACCGGTGTCGAGATGGAAGCATTAACCGCAGTCACAACCGCAGCCTTAACCGTGTACGACATGGCAAAGGCCGTTGACAAAGCCATGGAGATAGGCGGCATTCGCGTGCTTTTGAAAGACGGCGGAAAATCAGGACGTTACGAGGCGGAATGATAACAGTCAACGAGGCCCGCGCGCTGTTGTTTGAATTGGTTGACCGGCTACCGGAAGAAACGGTGCCACTGTCAGAGGCCGCCGGTAGAGTGTTGGCTCAAGACGTTCGTGCAACTCGCGATCAGCCTCCATTTGCTGCCTCATCCATGGATGGTTATGCCGTCAAATCGGTCGAAGTGGAACTGCATGCCATTTTCAAAGTCGTTGGCGAAGCCGCTGCAGGGCGACGGTATTCAGGTTCGGTTGGCGCGGGTCAAGCTGTGCGAATTTTTACTGGTGCGCCCATGCCTGACGGCGCGGATTTCGTAATCATTCAAGAAGACACAACACGGAGCGGCGACCTGATCACCATCACTGATGGTCCGGGTGCAAAAACTAATGTTCGTCCTGCCGGCGTGGATTTTAAAGCCGGAACGCCGATCAGGGCACCTCGTGAAATTCGTGCGGAGGACGTCGCACTAATGGCCGCGATGAACATTGCCTTGGTGCCAGTGACCCGCAAACCCGTTGTGGCACTAATTTCTACCGGAGACGAATTGGTCATGCCCGGAGAAACGCCTGGCCCTGATCAGATCATCGCGTCAAATACATTTGGCCTCAAGGCGTTACTGGAAAAAGTTGGGGCGCATGTTAGAGTGTTGCCAATCGCTCAAGACACAAAGTCTTCTTTGGAGACAGCGTTTTCTTTGGCTCAAGGTGCTGATCTGGTCGTCACTGTAGGCGGTGCCTCGGTCGGAGATTACGATCTGGTCGCAGATGTATCGCAGGACCTCGGGATGGAGCGATCATTTTACAAAATTCGTATGCGCCCGGGAAAACCATTGATGGCAGGCAGGATCAACGGTGCAGCCATGGTTGGCCTACCGGGAAATCCCGTCAGTGCGATGGTTTGCGGGTACTTATTTCTTGTGCCCATGATACGACGCATGCTGGGTGTTGAAGATGTTCTGGAACCATTCCGAACCGCACTGCTTACAGAGCCAGTCGGCCAAAACGGTCCGCGCGAACATTATATGCGTGCCATTGTGGACAAAACCGGCATCAAGGCGTGCGCCGATCAGGACAGTTCGTTGTTGAGTGTTTTGGCTGAAGCAAATGCTCTTTTGGTCCGCGCGCCTCATGATCCTGCCCGCTCAAAAGGGGAAGAAGTTTCCTATCTACCGATTTAGGGATTTCTCAAAAATATTGACACAAAACGTGAACATGCGTAGAACAAAAGAAAACGCATGAGCGACGAGGTGTGAGCGATGCTGACCAAGAAGCAGTTGGATTTGCTGGAATTCATCCATAAACGCGTACAGGCGGATGGTGTTCCACCCAGTTTCGACGAAATGAAAGCCGCATTGGACCTCAGGTCCAAATCCGGCATTCATCGCCTGATCACAGCGTTGGAAGAGCGCGGATTTATCCGGCGGCTTGCGCACCGGGCACGCGCGATCGAGATTGTTAAGCTGCCGGAAAGCCTGGGGGGTGAGCCCACGGTCGGGTTCAAACCGCGTGTTATTGATGGCGACAGGCCTTCTGGTATGCGTCCAGCCAATTTTGAACCAATAACTGTGGAAGCAATGGAATTGCCCGTCATGGGCCGCATTGCGGCAGGTGTTCCAATCGAAGCAATCAGCCACGTATCGCACCGTGTAGCCGTCCCCGGATCAATGGTTTCCGGTAATGGGGAACACTATGCATTGGAGGTTCGTGGAGACTCTATGATCGATGCGGGCATCAACGATGGCGATGTTGTGGTGATCCGAGAAACATCAGCAGCCGACAACGGCGACATAGTTGTCGCTTTGGTGGACGATCAAGAAGCGACGTTGAAACGTTTCTTCAGACGTGGCCAAGCCATCGCGCTTGAAGCAGCCAATCCAGCTTACGAAACACGTGTGCTACCCGAGGATAAAGTCAAAGTGCAGGGCCGTCTTGTGGGGTTAATCCGTAGCTATTGACCTGAATGCCCTAAAGACCAAAAGCGTCTTCCCGACGATTGCATGCTGGTAGTTAGGCGCCCATTGCTTAGGGCCAAGCTTTCCGTAACCTTTAGTTTTTCGGGATCGTAAAGCCGACAGTCACCACTCAATTGCAAATCGACAGGTGATACGACAATTTGGTTGGACCGACATTCGTTGAAGTCTTTAGCTGCCCGCTTGCCTGTTAAGTGAACTATTTCCAAGCCTTCAACCTGGTGTCTTTGAACAAGCCCCGGTTCGCCAGGCCATCGTTTTGCCGCAAGTTTCTGATCGGCCCCATCTCCGTCGTTTTCCAACCATACCGACGCAACAAAACCGTTGCCCTTGCTTTTACTCAATGCGCGTCCGTTCTCTGTCATGACACCAATCAAGCCACCATTGCCCGCAACCAAAACATCTGGGCGGGTCCCCTGCCCCCAGAGCGTCATCACCGCCATGGCCGGAACCAGCCCTGCCCAACGGGCGCGACCTTGCCAAAGGATGACCCACAACAGGCTTAATGAAAGTGCCGGTAGGACAAAGTCCGGAGGGCTCACTACATAGCCCTGAGCCCCGTGCAAGCCCGACACCCATTCGGACACCCCAAGAATCCACTTCAAACCGATCCCCATAACAGTCAACGCCACCCATTCCAGCCCAACCGGAGCCAAAAAGGCCGAAAGTACTGCTGCCGGCACAACAATCGCCCCCATAACTGGGACTGATAACAGGTTCGCCAACAAACCAAAGTGCGACATGGTGTTGAAATGAGCAGCTCCAATTGGAGCAGTCGCAAAGCCAGCAATGGCCGAAGACAAAATCAGGCCAATGAACTGTTTTAACCATTTCGGGCCGGACACCAGAACTTGGTTTCGCAAAGCACCAAAAACCGCCACCAAAGCTGTGGTGGCTGCGAATGACATCTGAAAACCCGGACCGAGAAGGCTTTCCGGACGCATCGCCAGCACAATCAAGGCTGCGACAGCCACAGCGCGCAAAGATATTGCCCTGCGGTCAAGCAGCAATGCCCCAAGCATGACTAATACCATAACAAACGCCCGTTCGGTGGCTATGTTGCCCCCTGACAGTAGAAAATAGATCGTTGCCGATACCATCGCGCATACAGCGGCCAGTTTCTTTACTGGCAAACGAAGCGCCGCCGACGGCACAGCAGAAAACCCAACCCGGCATGCAAGGAATACAAAGCCTGTCAGTAGCCCCATGTGCAGTCCCGATATGGCAAGAAGGTGGGCCAAGTTGGACGCTCGAAGACTCAGGAGCGTATCACTCCGCAGCCCGCTGCGGTCTCCAGTCGTGACAGCCGCGGCAAATCCACCGACCTCACCGGGGAGAAGGTTCTGCACATGGTTTGATATGGATATTCGCCAATATGTAACGGGAACACCACCATTGGCCGCGCTCGCGGGGGCGATGGTCAAAACAGGAACACGGGTGTAACCAACAGCACCAAGGCGTTGAAACCAAGCGTGGCGACGAAAGTCAAAACCGCCAGGTTCGACGGGTCCTTGTGGTGCAGATAGATGACCGGTCGTCATTATCCTTTGACCGGGTAACAAGTTAGTGGCTGGCCCATGCATAGAAATTCGAACACGCCTTGGCCTTTCGTCGACTGGCACACCTTCCATTCGAACTTGATCCAAGGTTACTCTCAAAGCGTCAGACGCCGAACGGTCGAGAGATACGACTCGACCTTCAATCGGGCCATAGTAACGCCACTTCAAAACCGGCTCTGATACCAAATGGGCTCGTCCACCGGCCAACAAAAATCCAAATGCAATCAGCGCCACTCCAATCGCGACGGGTGACCAAGCTGTAGGCAATTTCCAACTGCAAAACGCCCCGAGAAAAATCGCTGATACTAGCTGAGCATAGACGTGCACATCAGGCTCGAACCGGAGGGAAAAGTACAGCCCAATACCCGTGGCAACGCATATTGGCGACCAGACAATCAAGTGCCCGCGCTGGCGCAGCATTGCGGCCTCGACCAGTGCAAGAACACGCATGGTTGCCCCCGTCCTTCGTGCTCGTTAGACAGGCGCAAACTCTACGCTAATTGCGGTTACCAAAAGGTTAATCACCCCATGTCCGATCAGGTCGTCACCCGTTTTGCCCCCTCTCCCACCGGCTTTCTACACATCGGCGGAGCACGCACCGCGTTGTTCAACTGGTTGTATGCACGTGGCCGAGGCGGTAAATTCCTGCTGCGGATTGAAGACACCGACCGCGAACGCTCAACTCCACAAGCAACCGCGGCTATCTTACAAGGTATGGAATGGCTTGGACTCGATCACGACGGAGATGTCATAAGTCAGTTCGAAGGTGCGGATCGCCACGCCGAAGTGGCCAATCAACTGCTGGCACAAGGTAAGGCTTACAAGTGTTTCTCTGCCCAGGAAGAAATCTCAGCATTTCGCGAACAGGCACGGGCTGAAGGTAAATCTACACTCTTTCGCAGCCCTTGGCGGGACGCAGACCCTTCCACCTACCCTGACGCGCCGTTTGCGATCCGCATAAAGGCACCACAAGAAGGCACAACGGTAATTCAAGACCAGGTTCAGGGCGATGTATCCATCCGAAACGATCAGCTGGATGACATGATCCTTCTGCGCTCTGACGGGACACCGGTTTATATGCTGGCGGTCGTTGTAGACGACCATGACATGGGCGTTACCCATGTAATCCGCGGCGATGACCATTTGAACAATGCCGCAAGGCAAATGATGATTTATGAAGCGATGGGCTGGCCGGTTCCGGTCTGGGCGCACATACCACTTATTCACGGTCCAGATGGTAAGAAGCTTAGTAAAAGGCACGGCGCATTAGGTGCGCAGGAATATCAGGCGATGGGGTATCCGGCCGCCGGAATGCGCAACTATCTCACGCGGTTAGGTTGGAGCCACGGCGATGATGAGTTTTTCACTGACGAACAAGCACTTGAATGGTTCGATCTGGACGGAATCGGCAAAGGCCCTGCTCGGTTCGACCTGAAAAAGCTTGAAAATCTTTGCGGTCAGCATATTGCCGTTTCGGATGATGCTGCGTTGCGGCAAGAATTGGAGGTTTATCTTGCCGCCGCGGGGCTTACGCCTCTTACTCAGACACAATCGAGTGATCTGGAACGGGCAATGTATTGCCTTAAAGACCGCGCACGCACTTTTCCTGAACTTATTGAAAAGGCGCATTTTGTTTTGACCGGGCGACCGATTGTTCCCGATGAAAAAGCGGCAAAGGCATTAGTGAATGTATCCGATGGTATACTGGAAGAATTGACGCCGCAGTTGCAAAATGTTAGCTGGAGCCGGAACACACTGGAGGAAGCCCTCAACGCGTTCGCCGAAGCGAAGGGGGTAAAGTTCGGCAAGCTGGCGGGTCCCATGCGGGCTGCGCTAGCTGGGAGGACTGTTACACCTTCGGTTTTTGACATGATGCTCGTGCTTGGGAAGGAAGAAACCTTGGCACGGCTTTCTGACGCAGCAAATTAAACCTGATCTTCACAATCGGGTAACGCTGCCTCGTTAACACCCGGACTGCGTGACCAAGCGCAGCCGTTGCCCGCAAGTTCGGACAGCGATCCGATCCGCGCATGAATGAGGAAGGGACATTATGACCGATAGCAAAAACACCGCCACACTGACTGTCCATGGCAAAGAATACGAGCTTCCGGTCCACTCGCCCACAGCAGGACCAGATGTTGTCGACATCCGCAAACTATATGGTCAGGCGGGGGTGTTTACTTACGACCCGGGCTTTACCTCTACAGCAAGCTGTGACAGCACAATTACCTATATCGACGGAGAAAAAGGTGAGCTGTTGCATCGTGGGTACCCGATTGACCAGCTAGCTGAAAAATCACATTTCCTCGAAGTCTGCTATCTCCTTCTTTATGGGGAACTGCCAGCAGCAAAGGATCTGGAACAGTTCGAAACCACCATTACGCGCCATACAATGCTGCACGAACAGATGCAGTATTTTTACCGCGGTTTCCGCCGGGATGCGCACCCTATGGCTATTATGGTTGGTGTGGTCGGCGCCATGTCGGCTTTTTACCACGACTCGACTGATATCTCGGATCCGCGACAGCGTGAGGTCGCCTCGCATCGGTTGATCGCCAAGATGCCGACGATTGCTGCTTGGGCGTACAAATACCACACCGGGCAACCTTTCGTGTATCCGAGGAACGATCTGGACTATGCTTCAAACTTCCTGCGCATGTGCTTCAGCGTGCCGGCCGAGGAATACGAGGTTAACCCAATCCTCAGCCGCGCAATGGACCGAATATTCACGTTGCACGCAGACCACGAACAAAATGCGTCGACTTCGACTGTCCGCCTTGCATCCTCGTCCGGCGCGAACCCGTTCGCATGTATCGCTGCGGGCATCGCATGCCTGTGGGGTCCGGCCCACGGCGGCGCGAACCAAGCTTGCTTGGAAATGCTGGAAGAAATCGGCAGTGTTGACCGCATCCCCGAATACATCGCCCGCGCTAAGGATAAGAACGATCCATTCCGCCTGATGGGCTTTGGCCACCGCGTTTACAAGAACTTTGATCCGCGTGCCAAAGTTATGAAGCAATCCGCCGACGAGGTTCTTGACCTGCTGGGTGTCGAAAATAATCCAAAGCTGCAGGTCGCCAAGGAACTTGAAAAAGAAGCTCTTCAGGACCCGTATTTTGCCGAAAAGAAACTGTTCCCGAATGTGGATTTCTATTCAGGCATCATCCTAGAGGCGATGGGTTTCCCCACATCGATGTTCACGCCAATCTTTGCGCTGTCTCGCACAGTTGGCTGGGTCAGCCAGTGGAAAGAAATGATTGCGGACCCTCAGAACAAGATCGGACGCCCGCGTCAGCTGTATCTTGGCGAGACGCTGCGTGATTATGTGGATATTGAAAACCGCTGATTGGCCCAACCGATTAGGCACCAAAAAGACCTCGATTTTCTCGAGGTCTTTTTTCTTTTCAACGCCTTGTGTTACCAAATTGCAGTCTGAGACTTGAATTTTTGCGATCGGCCAAATCAGCCGCTTTGCCGAACGATGCATCCTGCACATGGTAACGGCCTTAGCCAAGTCCCGTGTTGCAATGAAATATCAAACATTGATATTTGCCGTGATGGGCGCATTGGGGTTAACCCGTATCGCGGGTGCTCAGGAAATTATTGAGAGCGCATTTAAGGAGTTTCCGCGGGAAAATACTGCTGGCTCCTTAGCTATTTTACGAATTGCCGGCATTCTGGACAACTCTGCCAACGCAATTTCACTTCAGTCCAACACGGATAACCGTGACTATGATTTTGAGTCTGCCCATATTGGGGGCGGTTTTCGTTTGAGTTTGGGCGTAACAATTTTTTTTGAGGGTTATATCTGCTGCGCAAAGCATGATCCGAAACTGTTTCTTTTCAGTTACGGGAGAAACAACGACATTACCTCTTAAATGGACGAGCGCAGCTGCGAAGAGCGGCACAGGTTACAAATTTGATCTGAGCGAACGCTGGCGGTTCGTGGCAATGGCACATATCACAATCGGGCGAACGCAATCGGATGCAACTATTGTGACTTAGGTCGTCGCAGACAGGTTGGGGATAGAGGGTGATTTCCTCGAAATCGGTGGACTATGGGCTGGCGGCGCAGGCGGATCTTTTACGATCGACTATGACCGACCACTTTCAAATGAACGCGAATTCGAGGCCAGCTTTCGCTATACCGATATTGAATAATGGCCAATCGGCGATGACGAAGATCTATTAGTGCAATCAACTGCATCTAACGCCGTGTTCTGGGCTCGTCATCGTTTTCCAACGGGCGTGCTCATGTTTGATTGCCTTGTGCGTTTGGTGGGCGATTTTTCTTATTTCTACCTGATCGGCAACCAATCCATAGTGTTGGGAACAAACTGGCTGGCGCGTGTCGGCGGCGGGATCGAAGTTGACCTGTCGGACAGATGGGTTCCGTGGGTTTCTACCACCCGCTTAATGGTGAGCTATTACGAAAGTGACACAGTGAACGGGTTCGCTGCCGGAATTGGTATAATCTTCTAAATCGGTCCCTTAAAACAGAGCCATCTGGTCACCCGGTTGCGGTGGAACCGAAAACAGATCACATCTTAGCGGTGAAGATTTAACGTTTAGCCCCAACCTTTTGCAAGTCATAGAAAATCTTTTGGAAATGACCTCGGCATACTCGCCTTCACCTTTCATGCGATGGCCCCAACGCGGATCATAGTCTTTGCCGCCATGCATTTCCCGCAGCCGAGCCATAACTTTGCAAGCGCTGCCCGGCACGTGCTCTTGCAACCATTGTTGCCATAGCTCGGAAACTTCCCGAGGAAGGCGCAACATAATCCAGCTGGCCGCATCCGCGCCCGCATCCCGCCCCGCTTCAAGCAATTTTTCCAGTTCGTGATCTGTCAGTCCTGGAATGACCGGTGATGTCATAACACGCACCGGAATACCAGCTCGCGATAGTCGCTCGATCATTTTCAACCGCCTTTGCGGAGATGGAGCGCGCGGCTCCATTTGCCGAGACAGATCTGAATCCAACGTTGTCAATGATATTCCCACGCGAACCAACCCGCTTTGCGCCATTGGCGCGATTATATCAAGGTCCCGTTCGACAAGAGTTCCTTTTGTCACAATTCCGATCGGGTGTCGAAATTCGTTTAGAACTTCCAAACACCTTCTTGTTATTTCTCGAGATTTCTCGATCGGTTGATACGGATCAGTGTTGGTGCCCAAGGCAATCGTGGATACTTTGTAGCTGCGCCGGGAAAGCTCTTTCCTCAGAATGCTGGCAGCGTTTGGTCGAGCAATCAGGCGGGTCTCAAAGTCCAACCCGGGCGAAAGGCCCAAATAAGCGTGTGAAGGCCGTGCAAAGCAATAAACACAACCGTGTTCGCAACCTCGGTAGGGATTGATTGACCGATCGAAAGGAAGATCAGGTGATCTGTTGTAAGTGATCAGGCTTCGAGCGGTTTCGTCACGAACCTCGGTCCGCAATGATGGCAAGTCTTCCTCGATGCTGAAATCTTCACGCACTGCAGTCGTAGTATAGCGCTCGAAACGCCCCGCTTGGTTCGAGGCAGCCCCACGCCCATTGGTTTTTGCGAAGGCTGTCATATGTTCTTCCTTTGTTCTTTTTGATAGACGATTCTGACATGCCACGCAAGTATCTGGTCGGAACGGGTTCGAGCAAAAAAGAACGTCGTTCCAACCGCATGTCATTCCGGAAGAAATTGAAATCTATGCACGAAAACCATGCACAAAATTCCACTGCATTGGTTCACAATTTACCGTATAGGTCGGTCTCAGATCGACCTAGGTCGCAATCGTCACAGTACAGATGCGGCGAAATGGCCAAAACAGTAAAAATTGCCACTTTGGGCCTCCGGTCCGCTCAGCTCAGGGAATTGCCCCATGTCCGATGAAGATGACATCGTTCTGTCCGAACTCAATGACGACGAGCTTGTCGAACAGATGTTCGACGATCTCTACGATGGCCTGAAGGAAGAAATCGAAGAAGGCGTTAACATTCTGCTCGAGCGTGGATGGGTGCCATACGACATCCTCACCAAGGCTCTGGTTGGCGGAATGACCATTGTAGGACACGACTTCCGTGACGGCATCCTGTTTGTGCCCGAGGTTTTGCTGGCCGCAAACGCTATGAAGGGCGGAATGGCGATCCTTAAGCCGTTACTCGCGGAAACAGGCGCGCCCCGTGTGGGGAAAATGGTTATCGGAACGGTCAAAGGCGATATCCACGACATCGGAAAGAATCTGGTGTCAATGATGATGGAAGGCGCAGGATTCGAAGTGGTCGATCTGGGTATCAACAACCCTGTTGAAAACTATCTTGAAGCCCTGGAAACGGAAAAACCAGACATCCTTGGAATGTCCGCCCTGCTGACGACGACGATGCCTTACATGAAGGTTGTCATAGACACTATGGTGGAACAGGGCCTGCGCGACGATTATATCGTGCTGGTCGGCGGCGCTCCGCTGAACGAAGAGTTCGGCAAGGCTATTGGAGCGGATGCTTACTGCCGCGATGCAGCCGTAGCCGTAGAAACCGCCAAAGAGTTTGTGTCGCGCAGGCATAACCAATTGGCCGGTTAACCGAGTTCGATCGCGAAGTGCGCCCGGAATTCGAGCACTACCCGACGAACGAAATACGCCGAAACCGGATGTGCCTGGTTTCGGCTTATGTAATTTGAAGCTGTAGCAATTGTCGGATTAGACCATGCAAAATCACTGCCCGCCCGATGACGTAAGCCTGACAATACAAGGCTATACCGACAACGGGCGGCCCGGCGGAATATTGCTGCTGGCATGCGGTGCCCTTGCACGGGAGATTCTTGATCTAAAAAAGCGCAACGGTTGGGACCACATGTCACTGACCTGCCTTCCCGCGATTTTACACATTCATCCAGAAAAAATCACACAGGCCGTTGAGGACGCGGTGAGCAAACACCGCGACAGCTACGACCAGATTTTTGTGGTTTACGCAGATTGCGGAACAGGTGGTCTATTGCAACAGGCCTGTGATCGTTTAGGGGTCGAGATGGTAAAAGGCCCGCATTGTTATTCCTTTTTCGAGGGAAATGACACCTTTTCCAAGCATCAGGAAGATGAAGCAACCGCCTTTTATTTAACAGATTTCCTCGCTCGCCAATTCGACGCGTTTGTATGGAAACCATTAGGATTGGACCGCCACCCAGAACTTCGCGACATGTATTTTGGGAACTATACTAAGTTAGTTTTTCAGGCCCAAACCGAAGATCCTGACCTTACCCGGCGTGCGATGGAATGTGCCGACAAAATGGGCTTGGCGTTCGAGCGTCGGATGACTGGTTACGGTGACCTGGAAACCACACTTTCTGATTGGGCAAAACGCTCTGTGCCGAAGTAGTTCGCAAGATGTTAAACGTACGCTCGCGCGACTTCACGAATTCGCTCAATCATCGCACGCAAGCCGTTTGAACGTTGCGCTGATAGGTGATCGTTAAGCCCCAACCGCGCCAATTCAGCAGCTGCATCCACCGAAGCAACATCGGAAACAGGCAATCCATTATAAAGGGAACGCAGTACTGCAATTAGTCCGCGAACTATCATTGCATCACTATCACCATCAAAGTGAAACTTCCCGTCGTTGATCACCGGGTGTAACCACACCTGACTTGCGCACCCTTTTACTTTGGTGGCAGGTACCTTAAAGGCCTCATCCAAAGGTTCCATCGCCTTGCCCTGATCAATCACGTGCCGGTACCGATCCTCCCAATCGTCCAAGAACTCGAAATCTTCAACGATCTCTTCAAAAGCTGCTGTTGCCATGATTGGGCTATCCTTGCGTGTCGCGGTAACAATCGTGACCTATGCCCCGCTTGACCCACTGTCCAGCCCCTGCCGTGCCTTTTCAAGCATTGGAAATTGCGCTAACCCGTTTCAAATCAAGTCGCGCAAAATGTTGGACCCATGCATAAAACTATTTCTGTTCTTTTGGTCTCTGCCCTTTTTCTTTCCGCCTGCAGCGGTTGGAGGAATTCGCGCGCAAACCCTTCAAACTGGTTTGGCAGCAGCACAACCTCTTCACCACCAGTGGAACCAAGCGAGGAATACGCTCTGATCCCGGACAACGCTAGCGGCGAGGAGTTTATCACCGGAAATGACCCGGATGACAGAAGCGTTATGATTGCTGTTGTTGATGAAATGCAGATCGATCAAACCCCAACAGGTGCCATCGTCTACGCGGCTGGCACTGCCTCGCGGCAGGGCGCTTACGACGCTCGTTTGACACGAATTGACAACGATGAAAACGTCAAGAACGGCATCCTGGAATTTGCGTTCAGGGTCAATTACCCCATTTCCCCGACGGCTCAAGGAACCCCACGTTCAAGAATGGTGTCTGACGCTATCACGCTCGGCAGACGCGATCTGGAAGGGGTACGCTTGATTCGAGTGGTGGGGCAGCAAAACGCGCTGGAGTCTCGCCGTCGTTGAGACGCGAGTTAAAGTGACACTACTCGAACTGACTGACCTTTTGCAGCAAGGGCAATCTTGCCCTCACAAAGCTTCAGCGCATCTTCTCCAAAGACCTCGAACCGCCAACCTGACATCGCTGGCAACGACCGTTCTCCTGCAGCTATCTGATCCAATTCGGAGCTGGATGCGATCAACTTTGCGGCTACACCCGAACTTTCCGTTTTCGACTTTAATAACACTCGCAGCAGATCGGCCAACGCCGGATTGACCTTTAGCTTGTCGCGACTGTTATCCACTTTGGGCAAGGCGTCGGCAGGACAGTTCATACCGCGCTTCACGGCAGCAAGAATACCATCTGCTATTGGTCCTTTGCGGGCTTCTCGCAAGAGAAGTCGCGATCCACCCAGATCAGCAGGAGTCCTTGGCTTAATTGACGCCATCTCAATCAAGGCATCATCTTTAAATACACGGCTTCGAGGAACGTTGTTGTCTTGCGCATAACCTTCACGGAAATGGGCAAGTTCGCGCACCACCGCCAAAAACTTACCGGAGTTTGTTCGTGTCTTTACACGACGCCATGCATCCTCAGGGCGAACGTTGTAGGTTTCCGGTTGTGTCAGTATCCGCAGCTCTTCTGCAACCCAATGACTGCGGCGGGATTTTTCTAATTCAGCTGCCAAATGTTCATAAATTTTGCGCAGATGGGTCACATCGGCCAATGCATATGTCTTTTGCGCGTCAGACAACGGGCGACGCGACCAGTCAGTAAATCTCGAAGTTTTATCGACACCTTCTCGGCAAATTTTCCGCACCAGTGTCTCATAACCGACTTGCTCGCCAAAGCCACAAACCATCGCCGCTACTTGGGTGTCGAAAAGTGGCGTCGGAAAAACTCCAGCCTCGAACCAAAAAATCTCAAGATCCTGACGAGCGGCATGGAAGACTTTGACGACCTTCTCATTCTTGAAAAGTTCGTAAAGAGGTTCCAGCGACATACCCTCCGCCAGTGGATCTACAAGAACTGCGCTGTCCTCGTCTTCCGACGGATAGGCAAGCTGTACCAGGCATAACTTGGAATAATACGTCCGCTCGCGCAGGAATTCGGTATCGAGTGTCAGATATGGGTGCTTGGAAGCGACCGCACAGAAATCGGCCAACTCTTGCGTCGTTTTCAATGTTCTCATGCGCGGTTCTGTTCTTGCTCTTGTTATTAGTGACTGCCCGTCTGTTTATCCTCGTTCCGAGCGTTGACGGCGACCATAGGCCGAACAGTAGGGCCGTGTAAATCACCCGAACGACCTCAGGGCATTTGAACAGGCGTCTTATCTCCGGCGGCAAAGCGTCTCAGGACAGCCGGATAAAGCTTGTGTTCCCAAACCAAAACTCGAGCTGCAAGCGTTTCGGGAGTATCTCCGACATTGATCGGCACCCGCGCCTGCCCCAAAACCGGACCGTCATCCAGCGCAGCAGTAACTTCGTGCACTGTGCAACCATGTTCGGCATCGCCAGCCGAAATTGCACGAGCATGTGTGTTGAGGCCCTTGTATTTCGGTAACAAAGACGGATGAATATTCAGCATTCTGCCCTGAAAGTCGGACACAAAATCAGCGGTCAAAACTCGCATGAACCCCGCTAGGCACACGATATCCGGGCGAGCATCCTGCAATGGTTTCCGCAATTCGGCTTCGAAAGCACTGCGGTCACCTTTAAATGGGCGATGATCCACCGCTGATGTGGGAATCCCCCGATCTGCCGCCTTTTTTAAACCAGCTGCGGTGGGATCGTTGGATAATACCAAACAAGGCCGCGCCGGATGTTCGCCAGTCATGCTGTCTGCTAGCGCAACCATGTTTGAACCGCCACCAGACAACAAGATGGCAACACGTTTATGTTTCACGACAAGCTGCCTGAGTAGGTAACACCGGAAGCATCCGTCACTGTTCCAATGCGAACCACGGTCTCTCCCGCGTTCGACAACAATTCGGCAAGCGCGTCAGCCCGTTCATCCGCGCAAACGACGACCATGCCAATTCCGCAGTTAAATGTCTTGAGCATCTCTGATCCAGAAATACCACCTATTTTGGCCATCCACTTAAACACCGGCGGTAAATCCCAACTCTTAAGGTCGATCTCCGCACCCGTTGTGTCAGGCAGAACGCGGGGCAAGTTTTCGGTTAGCCCGCCACCTGTTATATGCGCCAAGGCATGCACTCCGCCCGCCCGGATCGCCGAAAGTGCGGGCTTCACGTACAACCGGGTTGGCGTCAACAGCGCTTCGCCCAACGTCCCGCTGCCAAAGGGCGACAGGTCGGTCCAATCCAGCCCAGACATCTCAACCAATTTACGAACAAGTGAGTATCCGTTGGAATGAACCCCATCAGAGGCCAAGCCCAATAGGGCGTCGCCCTTTTTCACACCCTCGGGCAAAGCAGCCCCCCGCTCCATCGCGCCAACGGAGAAACCGGCCAAATCAAAATCACCCTCCGGGTACATACCAGGCATCTCTGCCGTCTCACCACCGATCAAGGCACATCCCGATTGCGCACAGCCCTCGGCAATACCCTCGATGATTCGTGCCGCAGTGTCGGCGTCCAATTTTCCGGTAGCAAAATAATCCAAAAAGAACAGCGGCTCAGCGCCCTGACAGATCAGGTCATTGACACACATTGCGACCAAGTCAATTCCAACACCGTCGACCAAGCCCGTATCAATTGCGATCCGCAATTTAGTGCCAACGCCATCTGTGGCGCCGACGAGAATTGGGTCTGAATAACCTGCCGCCTTAAGGTCGAACAACGCTCCAAACCCACCCAACCCACTAATTACACCAGGGCGGTTGGTGCGTTTAGCTGCTGGCTTGATTCGATCAACCAACGCGTTTCCCGCATCAATATCCACGCCGGCGTCGGCATAGGTTATTCCGTTCTTGCCCGCTGTCATGGCCTATCCCTTTGTTTTACGTTGGGCGCGAGTTATTCGATTGTGCGACTTGTTGCAACGGTCAGGCTTGACGCGGGCCGTGATCGTGATACGCAGGGCGCTCAGGCGGGCCTGTAGCTCAATTGGTTAGAGCAGAGCGCTCATAACGCTTTGGTTGGGGGTTCGAGTCCCTCCGGGCCTACCACATTACTAAGATTCAAAAATCACCTGCCAATAATGATATCGGCGCACAAACCGCCGAGGTTTTCGCTTTTACCTAGCCTCAATGCGCCTCCGTGTGCTCTTGCGATGTCAGCGACGATTGCAAGTCCCAATCCCACACCACTGCCCAGATTTTGGTTTCGGGCAGGATCCAGCCGTGTAAACGGTTTGACGGCCTCGGTCCGCTGTTCGACTGGAATTCCGGGGCCGTCATCTTCGACGCGGATGCGCATGGATTTTGGCGTCAGTGTCAAACTGACCTCTGCACAAGTACCATAGCGGACGGCGTTCCCGATAAGGTTTTCAACTGCACGACGCATTGCCATGGGACGGAACGATACTGTCCCCTGCCCTTCAACAGATACCAATTTTACACTGTGACCCGCCCGCAAAGCGTCTTCGGTTATCTGACGCAACCAAACTGCCGGGTCCACGTTTTCGGGAGAACCCTCGGCTGTACCGCGCGAAAACTCAAGAAACGCATCCAGTAGGGATTGCATCTCATTGACATCGTTCATCAACGGAGCTGATTCATCCTCAGGCAAAAGCGACAGACCCAGCTTGAGCCGCGTAAGTGGCGTGCGTAAATCGTGACTGACACCAGACAGCATAAGAGTGCGCTGTTCCATCTGTCGTTCAATCCGAGTTCGCATGTCCACAAATGCATTGCCCGCTGCCCGTACTTCGATTGCACCACTGGGTGAAAACGGCACGGTTCGTCCTCTGCCAAAGGCTTGGGCCGCCTCCGCCAGCCGGGTAATAGGGCGCAACTGATTTCGCATATACAGGAACGAAATCGAAGTCATCAAAACGGCAAAGAACACCATTGTGACGATGAGTTGGTGGGGCGCCACAGGCGACAATCGCCTGCGCTCAAACGCCAATTCCAGAATTCCAAGGTCCGTTGCAAGATACAGTCGCACCGGCTGCCCCCGGGGCAATGCAATTGCAACGAATTCAGGCAATGCACCGCGCAACTCATTCACAAGTTGCGGAGCAATGAAATCATACCAACGGCGCTTTCCGACCTCAGGCTCTTCGTTGGGACGCAAGAACCTGGCCGTCATTTGAAGGGCCTCCATATCCGGCTGTGCCGCTGCCAGCGCTTCTTGCTGAGTTTCAGCACCTTGCATGACATCTGTTACAAGGTTCACTTCTCGCACAGCATTTCGCGTCATCTGGGCGGTCACATCTTCAAGATGCTTTTGCATGAACGCGATAGAGACGACCAGAAGCACTACAACAACGGGCACAACAAGGATTAGTGCTGCCCGGGCATATAGGCTGCGCGGCATATATGGTTTGAGCCAGTGCGAAGACATGCGCTAAACCTAACGAGCCGATTGGGTAAGAGAAAGAGGTCAGAATGCAGGCTCCCGATGATTTCAACGCCCAACCTGGCGAGGTTGTCACCTTGACGCACGGCGCAAGACGAATTTTGGCACCCAATCCCTCTCCGATGACCTATCGAGGCACCAACACTTACTTAGTTGGCGAAAGAGACATCGCGGTAATAGACCCGGGCCCGCCAAGTGAAGCCCATCTGAAATCGATTCTGGGCGCACTCAAGCCCGGTCAGCACATTAGCCACATTATTGTGACGCACAGCCACATGGACCATTCACCCTTGGCCGCGCCGCTGTCTCGGCACTCCCGCGCCCCGATTCTGGCGTTCGGCGGAGCAGAGGCCGGACGTAGCGCTATCATGACCCAGCTTGCCAAACAGGGGCTTGCTGGCGGGGGTGAAGGCATTGATGCAAGCTTTCGCCCGGACAAAGAGTTGACTGACGGAGAAATTGTTAAAGGCGACGGATGGGCGCTCGAGGTAATCCACACGCCCGGCCATCTGGGCAATCATATTTCCTTGGCGTTGGATGATATGTGTTTCACCGCAGACCACGTGATGGGTTGGGCTAGTTCACTCGTCTCGCCTCCGGACGGGGATCTAACGGATTTTATGGCATCATGTCGTAAGCTGAGAGCACGAAGTTGGTCCGTTTTTCATCCAGGTCACGGAGCACCTGTCACTGATCCAGCCGCCCGATTAGACTGGTTGATCGAACATCGATTGGGTCGAGAGAAACAAATACTGGCGGCGCTCGAAGATCATACAGCGACGGCCAAAGATCTGGCCCAGCGCATCTATTTGGATACGCCTGCAGCCCTTCTGCCCGCTGCAGAACGAAACGTCTTCGCGCACTTGGTCGATTTGACGGAAAGATCCATCGTCAACCCGGAACCCGAGCTGTCAGTCAACGCTGTTTTCAACAGGTTGACGTGACCTAAAGATTTTTTTTCGCTTGAGGCGCTTCCCCTCTGGACGACCAGAATCCGGATTGCTATACGCGGGTCAGTTCCGGCGTAGCTCAGCGGTAGAGCAGTTGACTGTTAATCAATTGGTCGTAGGTTCGATCCCTACCGCCGGAGCCAAAAAATCAATGGGTTAGCAGAAAATCGAGCGCGCCGCTGGGCACGCTCTGCAACAACTCTGCAACATTTTCGGTGCTGCCACGAAAACGGGCGGCACCTTTCGACGCCGCCCGCATTGTCAAAGGTCAGGCGCCCTTCGAGATTTCGCCCAAGTTGATGACCTTGGGCCAGCCGGGCTCCACCTGCAACGCGGGATTGCCCGTTGCGATGTCCGAGAACTTGTAGTTCCGGTCGAAGTACTCCGCGTGGAACGCCTCGCGCACGACGGGGCAATACTCGAGGACCTCTTCGAGCAACTTGCCCTCGAAGGCGATGCCGTCGAGCAGCAGAAGGCCTAACTCGTCCTCGTAGCAAACTTCCACAATCGGTTCGTCGCTGTAGTGTTCTCCTGCCTGGATCGTTTCGAGCCACGCTTTGAGGTAGGGATGCAGTTCCATCACGCGACCTCCGCCTTCAAGGTCTCGCGAGGGTCAGGCCCGATGTCGATCTCGAGCGTCCAATCGTGCCAGTCAGTTTCTTCGTTGCGCACGAAGTGGAAGGTGCCGTCGCCGGTGACAATCGTGCCCGAGGCCATGCCTTCCTGGTCGTCGATCTCGTTCAAGGTGCGAAGGACGGTATCGCTAATCGTGTAGGTCTTCATCTTTCAGTCTCCTGTGTTGCCCGCGCCGATGCGGCGCAGGTTGGAGGTGACTGAGGAATGAGCGATTCTGTTCCATGCGCCCAACGTAGGCGCGCGGTCGTCGGGAGTCAAGAAAAGTGTTTAATTTCAGTAGGTAGAACGTTTAAACGCTGTGCCGCGAAAAAGGGCGACCCGGAGGCCGCCCTGATCGCATACAACGCTGCGCGGCGGCAGAGAATCCGCCGTTCGTACATGATGCAGCAAAGTGTTGGAGAGGAACTCACAGGTCGCGGGACCTAGCTGCCGTTCATTTTCAGCGCACAAACGCTGGGCATGCCCTCTGACCGGCTCGAGGCAGCCTCCCAGTGAAATCAACCTCTCGAGATTTGGGAGCCCTAGTCGTCTTGGGTTTCGTTCACCCAAGACGAATACCAAGCCCTCGTTTTCTCGTAGGAGAGTCCAAGATGCTCGTGTTGTGTCCACGGCCAGTCGCTGCCCCACATCAAACGGGAAGGGCCTAGCGCCGAAAGGAGTTCCGAGAAAAGAGCGGCAGCTTTGCTGTGTAAGGCACTTGTTGAGCTGTTTGGAAACACACGATAAGGTGCTGAAACTTTCACATAAAGCTGACCGGATTTATTGCCCACGAGGTACTTGAATCCGGGACATTCGAGTGGTGCCATTTGGTTTGGTCTACCGAAATGATCAATGACGATTCTTTCGCAGCGGTCTAAGAGCGCCGGGAGAATTGAGAGGATATCACGACTTTCACAATGTAATTCTACATGCCAACCAAGCGTGTTAGCGACGCTCAGTACGTTGGACCAATCCTCTATGTTGAATCGCTCAATTTGATCTCGTTTTATGAGGTTGAGACGCACGCCAATTACTTGAGCTTTCGCCAAATCGACAAGTTCTTGTTCCGACGCATCTTGGCTTACGACGGCCACCCCGCGAAATGTGAGATCGGAGTTTTTTCCGATCTCAAGTGCTTCAATCATATAAGAATTATCGCATCCAAGAAAGCTCGGCTGCACCAACAAGGCCCCGTCTAGACCAATTGTTCTTAGGTTTTCTGACAACATGGGCAGCGTTGCCGTGTTTGTCGGTGTGTAGCGCCGCCCCGGGGCGAACGGCAAATCCTTCTCAAAGACATGAGCGTGAGCGTCAAAGTCTCCGCTTGGTTCATCCATGAGAACGTTGGCGCCGGTCAATTTCATGTTTGATGTTGACTCCTCTAGTCCTATAGAAGACCATAGGAGTTAGAATATGGGAGGTCAATGATGCAGGCCAGTGTGCTTTCAGGAGATGACAGATTGCCGAAGTACCTGCGGCTCGCCGACAGCATTCGCACGGAAATCGCACTTGGAAAGCGTAGACCGGGCGATCAAATCGCCTCCGAAACAGAGCTTGCAATGCATTATGGTCTTGCACCCGGAACAGTGCGCCAAGCCATCGCTATTCTTGTAGATGAACGAATTCTGGAACGTCAGCACGGTAAAGGTACCTTTGTACGCCATCCAAGATTTGACAGTTCAATGTTTCGGTTCTTTCGGTTCTTGGGCGCCGACGGGTTGGATCTAGAGCCAGAAAGCCGCATTTTGCGACGGTTGCTTCTGCCAGCACCCGAACATGTTGCGCAGGCGCTTTCGATTGACGTAGGCGCGGATGCGATCTTCATGAACCGGTTGCGTCTGGTTGACTCAAAGCCAGTGCTTGTCGAGGAAATTTGGCTTCCACTCCCGCGCTTTTCAGCATTCCTCGAGATTGAGGAGCAGGAAATCGGCCCGCTTCTTTACCCAGTTTACGATCGCGAATGCGGACAAATCGTAGCTCGCGCCGAAGAGTATCTTACGGTCGAAGCCGCGGGAGTAGAGTTCTCGTCCATTCTCAAGGTCGAACCATCGGAACCGGTCATCGTTATCGACCGGATCGCTTATGCCTATGACGATGTCGCGTTGGAGTGGAGGCGCAGCCGAGGGTTGGCGAAAGAATTCAATTATCACGCGAGTATTCGCTGACTCGAAACGCCTGAGGGGGGCAAACATGAAAGAACTATTCTCCAATACACGACGCGCGGCGTTTGGTCTCGCCATAGGTGCCATGTCTTTTGCAGCGTCAGGTGCGCAAGCCGACGTAAGTTTCGCAGGTGAAACAGTTGAGTGGATTATCCCTTTTAACGAAGGAGGCGGATCAGATCGCTGGGCGCGTTTTTATGCGCCATTCCTTTCGGAAGCGCTTCCTGGCAAGCCAACAGTGGCCGTTATCAACATGCCAGGCGCTGGGTCAACCCGCGGCGCGAACCACTTTGCACAACGTGTCGACCCGGACGGACTGACCATCTTCGGGAGCGGTGGCTCCACTCAGTTGCCATACCTGTTGGGCGATCCACGCGTTGAGTATGAGTATTCTGACTGGTCGGTCGTTCTTGTTTCATCCACGGGTGGCGTTGTTTACACAACGCCTGAGATCTCCGAAGCTTTTGCGGCTGATCCCGTCGCAACAATGGCCGAGAATATATTCCTTCTGGGTTCCCAGGGCGCGACCCGGCTGGATCTGGTTCCGCTTCTTGGATTTGAGATGCTTGGCTTGGATGCACGGCCGGTGTTCGGCATTTCGGGTCGGGGCGAAGGCCGTTTGATGTTTGAACGTGGTGAAGCCAACATCGATTGGCAAACCTCCTCTGGGTATCTCTCACGCGTTGTGCCCTTGGTTGAGCAAGGGCTCGCTGCACCACTGTTCTCTTTCGGTGCGGTTGACGCAGATGGGAATATCGTTCGTGATCCGACTTTCCCAGATGTCCCAACCTTCGTCGAAATCCTTGAAAAGGTTAAAGGCGAGGCGCCGGCCGGCCCTGAATGGGAAGCTTGGAAAGCGTTCTTTGTTGCTGGTTTCTCGGCTCAGAAGATGGTTTTCCTGCCGAAGGGCACCTCTGATGAAATCGTTGCTGCCTATACAGCAGCCTTTGAAGATGTCGTGGCAGACGCTGACTTCGTCGCATCCTCTGGCAAGGAGTTGGGAGTTTATCCTCAGGGCACAGGCGAGACTGCAGAGATACAGTTGAAGCTTGGCACAACTATCTCTGAAGACACGCGGGCCTGGGTCATCAATTGGCTACGTGACAAGTTCAACGTTGATCTTTGATTGATCAAACCCTTCAGACAACCGGGCAATCGCGGCGATTGCCCGGTTTTTAAGTTCTAAGAACGAGAGGTAGCCTGTGGATCTTCTCAATACGGCACTGCCCGCCTTGGCCGAGGCCTCGGGCATAATCGCGACGCCATCAACATTTCTCTATTTGTGTTTGGGTGTTGTGGTTGGCCTATGTGTGGGTGTTCTGCCGGGTCTTGGCGGCATCGCGGGCTTGTCTCTCGTCCTTCCATTTGTCTACGGGCTGGACGCCGCGTCTGGTCTTGCATTGATGATCGGACTGGTGGCTGTCATTCCGACGTCTGATACATTTGCCAGTGTGCTTTTGGGGATACCGGGCTCTGCGGCGTCTCAGGCCACTGTTTTGGACGGCTTCCCTTTATCAAGCCAAGGGCACGCAGCGCGCGCTTTGTCAGCAGCGTTTATGTCCTCTCTATTTGGCGGACTGTTTGGCGCCGTCGTTCTAAGTGTCTTTATTCTTGTGGCGCGGCCGTTAGTCTTATCGTTTGGCGTGCCAGAGCTTTTGCTGCTCACGGTTCTTGGTTTCTCGATGGTGTCGGTGCTTTCAGGTCGCAGCCCGTTGAAGGGGCTGATCGCTGTTGCCTTGGGAATGATTGTGGCATCCATCGGGGAGGCGCCTGCCGAAGGGTCTCAACGCATGACATTCGGCAACTGGTACCTTCAAGACGGGTTGACGCTTGTAATTGTCGGTCTGGGTATTTTCGCAATCCCTGAGATATTAGGGCTTTTGCGGGAAGACAAACCGATTTCCAAATCTGGGGGATTGGGATCTGGTTGGTTCGAAGGCATTCGAGACTGGTGGCAAAACAGATGGCTATCGATCCGTTGCGCAACGATTGGCGTGATTGTAGGGGTTATTCCCGGATTGGGTGGCGCCGTCGTTGATTGGATCGCCTACGGGCATACGGTTCAAACTACCAAAGACAGATCGCGCTTCGGCAAGGGCGAAATTCGTGGCGTGATCGGGCCGGAAAGCTCCAATAATGCCAAAGAAGGGGGCGGTCTCGTCCCGACGCTGCTCTTTGGTGTTCCGGGCTCTGGCGCGATGGCTGTTTTCCTTGCCGGTATGGTTTTGTTGGGCATCGAAGCAGGCCCGGCGATGATGCGCCAGGAATTGCCACTAACCTATTCGATCGTTTGGTCACTTGCGCTCGCAAATGTTGTAGGTGCCGGATTAGCGATTGCCTTCTCTGGCGGGATTGCGCGTCTCACCACGATCCCATTCCCGTTATTCGCTCCATTCCTATTGATCGTGATTTCGTTCACTGCATTCCAGTCAGGACGTACGTTGTGGGACCTTGTCGCTTTGGTTTGTGTTGGCATACTCGGTATTATGCTTAAACGGTTTGATTGGCCACGACCGGCCTTCTTGATTGGGTTTGTTCTCGCTAGCCAAGCAGAGGTTTACACGTATCAGGCGACCCAAATCGCAACCGTTCGGCACACAATCGGCGGCTGGTCTTCCGCTCTTGGGTATCTTCTTTCTCCGGTCGGGATATGTATTCTATTTGTTATTGCAGGGTCTTTGTGGCTCGCAATGCGGAATAAGCCGCAAGGTGAGGATCATACCCCTCCGTTCGGTTCCCGAACAGCGCCGTTGATTTTCGCGGTATTCGTTGCCGCCGTTTTGGCCTTTGCAATGATTGATTCAATGGGGCTGTCTAGCTTTATAGACCAGATCTTCCCCATCTCTGTTTCAGCGCTTGGGCTGTTGGCCGCGTTTGTTTTGATCTGGCAAGTCTATCGAAACGAGGAGTCGCCGTCGCTGCATTATGATGCAGAAGCCGCGGAGACGCTTCCTCCGCGTTCGATTTGGCAAGGGTTGTTTTGGATCGTTGGGCTGGTTGGCATGATAGCATCGTTCGGGTTTGCGATTGGCGCGACACTTTTCGTTTCGCTCTTTCTTATCTTCAGGGCAAACGTCCGCTGGTACAAAGCGGTCTCTGGCGGGTTGGTCGGCGCTGGGTTGGTTGTCGGATTGTCCGAACTGTTGGGACGAGACCTCCCACAGAGTGTCATTCCGATGATTCAGATAGGTCTCTGAGGCTCGTAAGGACGGAGAAAATTCATGCCCATATTCCCTGTTTCAGGCAATTTGCAACTGCACTACCACCTGGATGACTTCAGCGACCCTTGGGACAAGAAGACGCCCATCTTTTTGCAGCACGGCAATGGTCGCTCCGGTGATTTCTGGTACCGTTGGGTGCCCGCTCTAGCGGCGAAATATGCGGTGATCCGACCCGATATGCGGGGGCTCGGCAAATCCTCTAAGATCAGCGATCCGGACAAGCAGTTGAGCGTCGAGGCTCTGATTGAGGACATTCTCCGCTTGCTGGATCATCTGAAAATCCAAAAAGTTCATTTCTGCGGTGAGTCAATGGGAGGCATTTTGGGCATGGCACTGGCCGCTCAGCACCCGGACCGAGTGGAATCACTGACGCTGGTTGCGGCGCCGGTTTTCATCGAAACGAAGATGAAGCAAAAGTACTCCTTGGGGCTTGGATCGCGCATCGAGGCGATGGAGCAGCTTGGCATTCGCAAGTGGGTCGCTGAGACCACCAAAATCACGCGGCTGTCGCAAGAAGAGAACCCAGGTCTCTTTGATTGGTACGTTGACGAGTTTTCCAAAGGTGATGCCACCACCCAAATCGCGATGTCCAAAATTGTCAACGCAGCAAACGCCAAGGATTTTCTCCCCAAGATTCACGTGCCGGTGCTCGGCCTGTACCCAACGAGCGGGCAAATAACGAGCGAACAGCAGATTGGCTTGCTGCGTGAGGGATTGGCGGATTTTCGTATTTGGCATGCTCCGACTCGGTTTCACATGATCCACTTGAGCCATCCCGATTTCTGCACGACCAAATTACTGGAGTTTCTGGACCAGTTCTAAGCCGACGTTGTCCTCGTCGAATGCGAAACATTGGGCCGGTTGGCTCAATCCATGACGCAAGGTTTTGTGCTGAGCCGCGAGGAACTTCAGAAATCCAGGCCCCGAAAGGCATTGTAGATGAACACTATTCCGGACACAGCAATCAAAGCTTCAATCAAATAATCATGCACACGCGTTCCCATCAGGCGGACCAATCGGCTTGCAACCCATGTTCCGGGAAACGTGACCAGCCCCATAAAGAGACCAAGCAGGATCAGCCGTTGGTCCAAGAGACCCATGCCGTAGAACGTGCCTGACCTCGACAGGGCGTTGGCGAGGCCGATTACGGCGTCAGTTCCCAGCAAGCGCGGTCCGCTAAGACCGATGCTATTAAAGAACGCGATGACCAGCATACCCGATCCGGCGGCCGTTCCGCTCATAAACCCGAAGGCCAGCCCTAGACCGGCAATCGTCTTGATTCCCGGCTCAAACGAGGCGCGCTTTAGATAGCGGCGCACAGGCAGGATGAGGATCAGAACCGCGCCGAGAAAGCCAAGAAAGTAGGTATCCGGTATCTCGCGCAGGAAGCTCGCGCCAAGATAAATGCCGGGTAATGACGCGACCGTGAACTGGATCGCAGGCTTCCAGGCAATCGTGCGCCAGTAAAAATAAATGCGAGAAAGATTCGCGCAGATCGCATAGACCGCTATGAGAGGGATGACCGCTTTAGGCCCGACCACGGGGGTCAATACAATGACAATGATGAATGAACCGCCAAAGCCCCCCAAACCGCTGACGAGGGCTCCGGCAAAGGCCGCCGCCGCTATCATAGCGTACTCGAAGAGCATTGCGTCGGACACTCTGGGCTTCAGTGTGCCATTAGCACTGGGATCTCTGCGTGTTTAAGCATGTGGCTTGTGACGCCACCCAGGAGCCTGTGGCGCAAGCGGGTATGCGCGTAGGCGCCTGTCACAAGCAAGTCGCAACTTTGGCCGGCCGCCAGATTGAGGAGGGCGGCGCCCGTGGATGCGGCCTTTTCGTCAATAAGCTGAATCTCAGCGGATACCCCATGATAGGCTAGGTAATCGGCTGCATCCCGTGCGGTGGGTCTATCCGACGGGGTATCTGGTCCGGCCCCAATAATCACACCCGACGCGCGCTTGAGGAAAGGCAGCGCCTGCCGGACTGCCTTTGTGCATTCCAGCCCGCCATCCCAGCCGATGAGGGCCTTGGTGATATTAATCTCCCACATGCCGCGCGGCACGAGAAAGACGGGCCGCCCAGTGTGAAGGATAGCCTCTTCGAATGTTGCGGTCGCATCGCCCGATTTTGAATGCGGGATCACGATAAGGTCACTGACCCGGCCATGAATCGCGATAAGTTCGCTTCGTGCGCCGTTGATCTCGCACCAGGACGCCGTTGGCAGCCCGTCTTCAGGCTTAACCGCAATGACGACGTCGTTCTCGTTGCAAAGCTGTTCGAAGTTTTTCCGCAACTCGCCGCGATTTTGGTTCGCGTCATCATCCATGATTGAAATGACTTGCTCGCGCACGGTTGCTGAAAGGGCAATGAGCTCGGTCCCCAGCAGGTCGCTTGGCCTCGACTGAGCAAAAATCACCCTGAGATGGGCGTTAAAGTGACGGGCGAGCGACAGGGCGCCGCGCAAACGTTCGATCTCGTTGCCGCGCGAATAGACCGGCATCAGAATGACTTTGGGATCCATGAGTGTTATTCCCCTTTCGCGATGGCTGCCAACGCGTTGATGTCTTCGATCTCCTCAAGGCTCCAAACGGCGTCAGCGAGAGCATTGGACACTTTGCTTCCAAGGATCGGCGATATCAGTTCGAGCGCTTTTGCCTGTACGTCCTCAGGCGACATCGGGTTGCCCGGCGTGCCGTAGACGACCTTGGTATGATGGCGGAACGTGGCACCACTCTTGGTGCCGAACTCAAGGATGGCCTGCCGGGCGGGCCGCGCGATGGTTAGTTCATGCGACGGAATGGCCGTCATCTTTTCGCGCAAGGCCAGAACGGCCGGATCGCACATTCTTGCCTTGTCGTGGCTGGTCTCGAAACTCGCGCCGCCGTCGATCAGCGTGATGGCAACCATATGCTGAAGGCATACATCCGGCATGTCACGGTTGTCGACGATCGTCAGGCGGTCGTCGGGCATGATGAGATCGATCTTTTCGATATCAGCAACGTCGAGCCCCTGATCCAGAAG
>NZ_JBXWRL010000012.1:0-109515 GCF_059612885.1 Ruegeria sp. YKSD179
CTCGTTACATGGTAACGGGCGAGAATATCAAACCTTAGGAGATTTACAGCAAGTGCGTGGATTTCTGGTTTCTGGGACGCTGATCTCATTTCTCGATGTACCCTTCGCACCGCTTTTCATATTGATGATTTTCTTGGTTCATCCGCAACTGGGTATGATCGTGGTCGTGACCGCGCTGCTGTTGATGACGATTGCGCTGATCAACCAGAAAATGACGGCCAAACCCTTTGCAAAGGCCAATCAGGCACAGTCTCTGGCCAACCAGCACCTGGACTCGATGGCGCGAAACAGCCAGATCATCAATGCTCTTGCAATGATCCCAGAGGCAGTGCGCATTTGGGGTCGCGATACAGCCCAGTCATTAACGTGGCAGGTGCGAGCGCAGGACCGAAACGTGATATTTGCTGCGATATCGCGCGCGGTTCGCCTGTTGACCCAAATCGGAATTCTAGGCTGGGGCGCTTTCCTTGCGTTACAGGGCGAAATCACCGGAGGTATGGTTATCGCTGCATCGATAATCGCTGGTCGTGCTTTTGCGCCGATCGAAGGTTCAATCGAAGGTTGGAATACTTTCCTGCTTACCCGCGGTTCGTTTGGGCGGATCAAGGCGCTCTTGTCAAATTCTGCTTTGCAGTTTGAGAAACTCCGTCTGCCACGTCCAGAAGGACGCGTGGATGTGGAGCGCCTGCTGTACGTGCCTGGTGGCACCAAGCGCGTTGTCCTAAATGGAATCTCTTTCTCGCTGAACCCGGGTGAAACGCTGGCCATCATTGGCAATTCGGGCGCTGGTAAAACCACGCTTGGTAAAACACTTGTCGGGTCGATCCTGCCGACATCGGGCAGCGTCCGACTGGACCTGATGGATATTCGCAACTGGGATCCGCGACAGTTTGGCGAAAGCATTGGCTACCTTCCGCAGGACGTACAGCTTTTCCCCGGAACAATAAAGGATAACATTGGCCGCATGCGCGCGGATGCGACAGACGAACAGATCCACGACGCCGCAGTGCTGGCCGACGTGCACAATATGATTGCGACCCTCCCGCAGGGCTATGAGACAGTTGTTGCGGCAGACGGTTCACCCCTGTCCGGTGGACAGAAACAGCGTATTGCACTCGCGCGCGCATTTTTTGGAAATCCGCGCATGGTTGTATTGGACGAGCCGAATTCTAATCTGGATGTGGCGGGGGATAAAGCACTGGCGCGGGCAATAGGACAAGCCAAGGAAAGCAAGATCACCGTTGTGGTAATCACGCAGAAACCCACACTTTTGAACGTTGTGGATAAAATCATGCTTCTGACAGATGGGCGCGTCGCTTTGTTCGGTCAGCGCGAGCAAGTGCTGGAACAACTTAACGGATCACGTCCAAAACCCGAGTTGCAGGGTAAGGGGGCATAATCGATGAGCGATTTGGTTAAAGTCGAAGAGCCAGCCTATTGGTATTCCGAAGTTCCGCGTTCGATTAACAAACAGATCGTGCTTGGATTGATAATGCTGGTGGTTTGCTTTGGCGGGTTCGGTATTTGGTCTTTTCGGGCGCCTCTTGCAGCAGCTGTAATCGCACAAGGCAGTTTCGTTGCAACGGGACGAAACAAAATCGTTCAGCACCTGGAAGGTGGCATTATCGAAGATATTCTTGTGTCCGAAGGCGAGGCAGTCGAAGCGGGGCAAATCCTGATGACCCTTGACCAAACTTCTGCCGAGGCAAACGAACGTGAATTGTTCATTCGCAAAATCCGACTTCAGGCAATGACCGAAAGGCTATTGGCCGAGCACAGTGAAAGAGAACGCTTAGTCTTTTCCGCCAACCTGATTGAAGCTTCCGATGATGTGGAAGTGATGACCATCCTCGACAGTCAAAAGCTGAGCTTTGATGTTTCGCGCAAGACACTCATGAATGACATTGCATTGCTTGAACGTAATATGGAGGCATTGCGCATCCGGGCTACGGGGTTTGAGGCCCAATTGAGCAGTCTTCAGCGCCGCTCTGATATCCTGAAGGAAGAGTATGATACGAAAGCGTCATTGTTCGAAAAAGGATTGGTGCGCAAGGGTGATCTGAACACGATTCGACGTGTCCAAGCCGAGGCCGAAGGGCAACTGGCCAGGCTTAACGCCGAAACAGCAGAAGTTAACCAGATGCTGCTGAAATACGAAGAGCAAATATTGAGAACCCGATCAGCATATCGTGAAGCGGCTTTGGACGAACTCGGCGTGATCGAAGCAGACCTTGAAAGCGTTCGGGAAAAAGCAAGGCAGGCACGCAGCATACTGGACCGCGCGGTCGTACGGGCCCCGGTTACGGGAACCGTCGTGCGGCTCCATCACCATACCCCTGGCGGCGTCATTGAAACCGGTGAACCAATTGCCGAAATTCTACCCGCCGATGCGCCACTGATCATCGAGGCCCAGATACCGCGAACCGAGATCGACAGCGTGGCAACCGGCCAGATAGCTTCGGTGCGCCTTGTGGCCCTGAACCAAAGGACGACGCCTGTTTTGTACGGCGAGGTCTTCTATGTCTCGGCTGACTCGTTGCTTGAAGACGCGGCAGGCATCCCGCAAGAAGTTTACCTTGCAAGGATTTCACTGACCCCTGACGAAATGGGTCGAGTAAATGGTTTCGTGCCCACTCCGGGTATGCCAGCCGAAATTATGATCCAAACCGAAGAGCGGACATTCGCGGCCTACATTGCCAAACCGGTGACAGATAGTATGTCCCGGGCATTTCGGGAGCATTAAAGTTATGGCTTGCGCGCTGCGCTGGCTACTTCTTCTGAAAATTGCATGCTAGCATCCAGTGGAATTTGCACAGGAGACTTGTACATGCCATTGACGGTCAAAGCCATGATGGAGGCCGCAAATGCCGTGGTCGAGAGAATCGACGCACAGCGCGCCAAAGACTTGATTGAGCAGGGGGCTTTGCTGCTCGACATCAGAGATGCGCCTGAGTTGGAACGGACTGGTCGCGCCGCAGGATCGCATCATATTTCGCGAGGCATGCTGGAATTTCGCGCCGACCCGGATATACCTTCGCACGATCCGGAATTACAGCTGGATCGACCGATTGTGCTGCACTGCGCGTCAGGTGGCCGCGCGGCCTTGGCGGGCAAGCTGCTAAAGGACATGGGTTACGAACAAGTCTATAACCTGGGCGGGTTCTCAGATTGGGTAAACGGCGGCGGCGCGGTTGCAGACCAAAAATAGTCAGGCGTTCAAAAAGGTTCTGACGGCGGCCTCGAACTCACGGGGCCTGTCGGCATGAAGCCAGTGACCCGCGCCGGGTATTTTCGCAAAACGGGCTTTTGGAAATAATGCCCGTATTCCAGAGCGATACTCTGGTAGCACATAATCGGATGCCGCGCCGGTTAAGAATAGAGCGGATCCGCCCCATGAGCTGTCTGTTTTGGGAAAGCTCATGATTTTTGACATTTCGGCACCTAGAACATCCAGATTCAATCGCCAGCGTTTCTGTTCGAGGTCCAGCGACTGCGTAAAAAAACTCTGTAGGGATTTTTCAACCCCAAGTTCTGCCAGTTGCGTTTCAGCGTCTGAACGGCGGGTGATACCCGCCAAATCGATGGCGCGCATCGCCTCGATAAACTGAATCTGGCTGTGGGAATACGTGACCGGCGCGATGTCGGCAACAACCAGTTTGCGAACCAAAGCGCCGTGTTCCAGTGCCAAAACCATCGATGCCTTGCCACCCATGGAGTGTCCAAGCACGTCTGCACGCCCACCAACCGAGTCTATAACTTCGGCTAAATCTTGCGCCAAACTGGGATAGTCATGATGTTCATCCCAAAAACTGTAGGCATGATTGCGCATATCCACCGCCACAACTTGTCTTTCATCTGAAAGCCTGCGGGCGATAACGCCCCAGTTTCGCGCTGAACCATAAAGGCCATGGGCAATCAGCAGCGGTGGTTGGTCTGATGGGGCACCGTGGAGGATCGTGTTAAGCATAAAGTCGTGATACCCGCCACTGCGGGGAACAACCACCCCCATTGTCGCTGGTTTCGGAGGGCGTTACATTACTGCGCAGGAGGAACCGATGTCGCACGAAGCAAACATTCAGTCTCAGATCGCTGAAACGGTTCTGTTGCTGCAAAAAAAACTAGGTTTGCGCGACAAGACTTTGTCTGAGTCTGTAAAGCGCGCCAAGCGGCGGTTGCCGCGTCGGGTTTACAAACAGGCGTTAGTTTTGGCGAATGCTGAAAAATTGGCCGAACACCCAAGGTTGAGGTTGATCCTTGACACACCCGCGCTTGAAAAAGCGTCGGAGGAGGTTCGGGAGCATCTGAATGCGATCAATTTGGCTGATCGCCGCTGGGGTTGGTTTCTTAGCTACTTAGGTTCTGTTGCTTTGGGTTTCTTAGTACTGTCAGTTGCAGTTTTGGTGGTTCTCAACTGGCGTGGGTTTATTTAACCGTTTCGGTATTGCCGTGAGACCCAAAAAAACGGCGCCAACTTAAGGCGCCGTTTCCCTGTAAAGCCTTACTTACAGGTTGGGATAGATCGGGAAGCGCGCGCAAAGTTCAGTAACTTCTGCTTTGACTTTTGATTCGATCTCACCATTTCCATCCTCGCCATTGGCAGCCAAACCATCGACCACCTCGATGATCCAGTCCGCTATTTGGCGGAACTCAGTTTCGCCAAAACCACGCGTCGTTCCTGCGGGTGAGCCCAAACGGATGCCACTGGTAATAGTCGGTTTTTCCGGATCAAATGGCACACCGTTTTTGTTACAGGTGATATGTGCCCGACCCAAAGCGTTCTCGGTGGCGTTGCCTTTGACACCTTTGGGGCGCAGGTCGACTAACACAACATGTGTGTCGGTACCGTGAGTGACAGTATCCAAACCGCCCTTGATTAGTTGATCCGAAAGCGCCTGTGCGTTCACTACAACCTGCCTGATATAGTCTTTGAAAGCTGGCTGAAGGGCCTCGCCAAAGGCAACGGCTTTACCTGCAATCACGTGCATAAGCGGGCCGCCTTGAATACCGGGAAAGATCGCGGAATTCACTTTCTTAGCGATTTCTTCGTCATTGGTCAGGATCATGCCGCCACGCGGACCACGCAGTGTCTTGTGCGTTGTTGTTGTGGCCACGTGGGCGTGAGGAAACGGCGAGGGGTGTTCGCCCGCCGCCACCAGACCAGCGAAATGCGCCATGTCTACATGCAGATAGGCGCCGACCATATCGGCGATTTCGCGCATGCGGGCAAAGTCGATTTGGCGTGGAATCGCAGATCCTCCTGCGATGATCAACTTCGGCTGGTGCTCCTTCGCCAACGCTTCTACCTGGTCATAGTCCAACATGTTGTCTTGCTTGCGTACACCGTATTGCACGGCATTGAACCATTTGCCGGATTGGTTCGGGCGGGCACCATGGGTTAAGTGGCCGCCAGCATCCAGACTCATTCCTAAGATAGTGTCGCCAGGTTTGATCAAAGCCTGAAAAACACCTTGGTTCGCCTGTGAACCAGAGTTCGGCTGAACGTTTGCGAATTGACATCCAAACAACTGCTTGGCGCGGTCTATTGCCAGGTTTTCAGCAATGTCGACGAATTGGCATCCGCCGTAATACCGGCGTCCAGGATACCCTTCGGCATATTTGTTGGTCATGACCGAACCCTGCGCCTCCATCACAGCTGCAGAGACGATGTTTTCGCTGGCGATCAGCTCGATCTCGTCGCGCTGACGGCCCAACTCGGATTTGATCGAACCGAACAGCTCTGGGTCGCGGTCGGCGAGGGACTGGGTGAAAAAACCGGTGTCACGAAGATTGGCGTTCATGGAGGCTCCACATGGCTGGGGGAAACTTGCGGATTTCCTATCGGAAACACTCCTCGTGCAAAAGACATAAAGCGACGATTCAGCCCGCTGCGGCGTCAAGTCTGGTCTATCTTGGAAAGGTATGTTTGTTTCGGAACCAAATGTGCAATACCGGAAACCGGATCAGATGACTAAAAGAATCGCCTTTCTCGCCAGCGACGTCGATGTTGCCCAGTCCGCTAGGGAAGCTTTGGTGGCTCGTTATGGCAATGTGTCCCCCCGCGACGCAGACGTCGTGGTCGCGCTGGGCGGCGACGGATTTATGTTACGGACCCTCCACAGCACCCAGCACTTGGACAAGCCGGTCTATGGCATGAATCGCGGGACCATCGGATTTCTGATGAACGAATATGGCGAAACCGATCTTTTGTCCCGGCTGTCTGAAGCTGAGGAAGAAGTCATCAATCCGCTTTTTATGAAGGCTATGGACCAGTCCGGCGCAATGCATGAGGCGCTGGCAATAAACGAGGTGTCCCTATTGCGTGCGGGCCCCCAGGCGGCGCGTCTAAAGATTAGTGTAGATGGCCGTGAGCGTTTGGAAGAACTTGTTTGTGACGGGGCTCTATTGTCCACGCCAGCCGGCTCGACAGCTTACAACTACTCAGCCCATGGACCGATCCTTCCTATCGGAGCGGACGTTTTGGCTCTTACAGCAATTGCTGCGTTTCGGCCAAGGCGATGGCGTGGGGCGTTATTACCGAAGACCGCTCAGGTTCGGTTTGATGTAATCGAAGCGGACAAACGGCCTGTTATGGCCGATGCGGATTCTATCTCAATCTCCGACATCGACTGGGTCGAGATTCGATCAGAACCGAAAGTGCAGCACCGAATATTATTCGATCCCGGTCACGGCTTAGAAGAGCGCTTGATTTCCGAACAGTTCACCTGAACCAGACCGTGTGAAGGTATTTCCAGCGGCTTGTGTGAACCAGTTCACAGGAAAGCTATTAACCCTCTGGTAATCTGATTCTGCTCGGAGAACACGCTAGGATGGAAGTGAGTGGCCATCCAACGGTGTTTTCGAATGATAGCGCAGTTTTCGCGCTGGCGTGGGTAGGTGGTGCTACGCTCGTCATCAGTATTCCGGGCATATTTTAGCACGAGGACCCCGGGCATATTGACCCGGGATCTATTTTTTGTGGCACACAAGCCTTGCTTTCAGACAGAGGTTTCCAGTTTGTCCCAAAGGACGGGGGCCATTGGGCCGACCCGTGCTTCGATTGCGGCGGCAGCGTCCACAGCCAGATCTTCGCGCCAGCGTCTGGCGGCGATTTGCACGTTGATCGGTTGCGGTCCGTTGGGCAAATCAGCCAGGCGGGCTGGTACGCAAGCCGCTGGAAGACCCAAAAAGTTCATTGCATAGGAATAAACCGCACATCCAAGAACTTCATGCACGCCTTCAGCACCTTCGGTATCCCGGTTAGGTTTGAAAAACGGCTGGGGCAAAAAAGGTGACAGGACCAAATGGTAGTCCTGTAAAAACAGCGACCATTCTCGGGCGTAGTATGTCCGTTTGGCCAGCATTCTTACCAACTCAGTTTCAACGATCGGCGGGAATTCCTGAAAGTAGACGCCAAAGATGTCTTTGATTGTCTGAGAACCCGCAGCTGTAATATCGCCCTGCAGAAGAGTCATAACTTCGCCCATAAGCGCCCGATATCCGGCGCGACCACATTCGAAGACGTCAGGTGGGTCTACTTCTTTGATATCGTATCCGGCGTCAGTCAGTGCTTCGCGAGCGGTATCGAGAGCCTTTTCAACTTCTGGGTGCAATGCATAACCAAAAGTGTTCTTTGTAAAGGCGACTTTGATCGTGCCTTCGGAATCTGAACCGCGCCATGGCATTGGCACGTGAAACGGGTCTCTGGGGTCTGTTTCGATTAAGCTGGGCATTGCCAGATGGAGATCAGCAGCCGAGCGAGTAATCAGCCCTTGCACTGACATAGACTGGGCAAGAAGACCGCGTTCAGCGGTTTGGCTGGGGTTCCACGCTGGGACACGGCCGAGGCCTGGTTTTACCGTCACCGCACCATTGGCTGCCGCAGGAAAACGCAGGCTGCCGCCAATATCGTTGCCGTGCGCCAAGGCACCAATTCCGGCCATGACCGCTGCTCCCGCGCCGCCCGACGATCCTCCGGGAGAGATATGCCGACCCCACGGGTTATGCGTCCGACCGTAAAGTTGGTTGTCCGTATCGGCACGGAACGAAAACTCTGGTGTGTTCGTTCTGCCGATCACAACCGCTCCGGCGTTTTGCAAGTTGGTCACAACTGGCGCATCATCCGGCGCAATTAAATTCTTAAGCGCAACGACGCCATTTGTCGTTGCGTGGCCTTTCTGATCTACATTCACCTTGATGGTGACGGGCACCCCATGCAACGGTCCCGGCGCGATACCTTTCGAACGGGCTTGGTCAAGGCTTCTGGCACGCTCCAGCGCTTCGGCGCTTAGATCCTCAACTACCGCGTTCAGATCAGGGTTCGCCTGATGCATTCTCTCGATAGCGCTTCGAACAGAATCTTCGGCGCTCACGTCCCCGGATCGCGTCAGCGCGATCAGGTCGATGGCGTTCAGCCGCCAGAGTTCAGAGTTAATCATATGCCCTCACTGTCTTGGATTGACAGTAAAAGGCCCACGGTAGGTTGCAAGAAAAACAGATCATATAGGCGGCAGTTGGACCGCCCGAGAAAGATTTACTTTGCGTAGCCGATAGTTTTCAACGCGGACGTGATCTCGTCCAATATGACAGGATCGTCTATTGTAGCGGGCATCTTGTATTCTTTGCCATCTGCTATCGACACCATTGTACCACGCAAAATCTTGCCCGAGCGTGTCTTGGGCAACCGATCAACTACAACCGCTTTTTTAAAGGCAGCAACCGGGCCAATCTTTTCGCGAACCATGTTAACGACATCCTGCACAACGTCGTCGTGATTTCGATCCGAGCCTGCATTCAAGCACAAAAAGCCAACTGGCATCTGTCCTTTCAGTTGATCGGATACGCCTATCACCGCGCACTCCGCCACATCCGGGTGGGCGGCCAAAACCTCTTCCATG
The DNA here is from genome assembly GCF_059612885.1 of Ruegeria sp. YKSD179. NCBI lineage: Bacteria > Pseudomonadati > Pseudomonadota > Alphaproteobacteria > Rhodobacterales > Roseobacteraceae > Ruegeria > Ruegeria sp. YKSD179. Next base: position 8,895 of record NZ_JBXWRL010000012.1, read on the forward strand.
CCGCCAGTCGACAATCTGTGACCAGCCACGTTGATGACATCGTCAGTGCGCGCCATGATATAGAGGTATCCATCCTCGTCGATCATACCCGCATCACCCGTTTCGTAGTAGCCGGGAAAATGTTCCAGGTATGATTTTCTGAACCGTGCTTCGGCATTCCAAAGAGTGGGCAGTGTTCCTGGTGGCAAGGGTAGTTTTACTGCAATTGCACCCAGTTCTCCAGGTTTTACAGGATGACCACCTTCGTCAAGAATCTGAACGTCATAGCCGGGCATCGGTTTGGCTGGGGAACCAAGTTTTGTCGGCAGTTCCTCGATTCCCAAAGGGTTACCGGCAATCGTCCACCCGGTTTCGGTTTGCCACCAATGGTCGATCACTGGCACTTTCAATGCATTTTGCGCCCAGATAATTGTGTCGGGGTCCGCCCGTTCGCCCGCCAGAAACAGCGCACCCAAACTCGACAGATCATACTGAGCCATCAATTCGGCCTTTGGGTCCTCGCGTTTGACAGCTCGGATCGCGGTCGGCGCGGTAAAGAAACTCTTGACCTTATGTTCCGAAATCACCCGCCAGAAAGTGCCGGCATCTGGCGTGCCGACTGGCTTTCCCTCGAATACGATGGTCGTGTTCCCATGTATGAGAGGCGCATAGCAAATATAGGAATGCCCCACGACCCAGCCCACGTCAGAGGCAGCCCAGAATACGTCTCCGGGGTCGACATTGTATATGTTTTTCATCGACCAGTTCAGCGCCACAAGGTGCCCAGCGGTGGGACGAACGACGCCCTTGGGTGAACCGGTCGTACCAGAGGTATAGAGGATATAAGCGGGATCATTTCCATCGACTGGCACACATTCGGCAGGTTCAACGCCATATTGAAACCCGTGCCAATTGAAATCGCGGCCCTCGATCAGATTCGCAACCTCTTGTTCGCGCTGGAAGATTACGCAAAAATCAGGTTTGTGGGTGGCCAAGTCAATTGCGCCGTCCAACAAAGGTTTGTAGTGAACGACACGGCCAGGCTCCATCCCGCAGGACGCCGCAATTATCGCCTTGGGTTTAGCATCGTCTATTCGCACGGCCAGTTCGTTGCTGGCAAAGCCACCGAAAACAACTGAGTGTATCGCTCCAAGGCGCGCGCAGGCCAACATAGCTTCCAGCGCTTCAGGGATCATCGGCATGTAGATGATGACCCGATCGCCTTTTTCGATGCCCTTGGCCCGCAAAGCACCGGCTAGTGTTGCTACGCGATTGCGCAGTTCCACATAAGAAATCTCTCGTTTTGCGTGCGCAATCGGGCTGTCGTAAATAATGGCTGTTTGTTCGCCACGGCCATTTTCGACATGTCGGTCTACTGCGTTCCAGCAGGTATTGACCTGAGCATCGCTGAACCACTCATACAGAGGCGCATTGTCGTCAAACAGGGCTTTGCTTGGCGTACGCACCCAGTCGATGCCTTTCGCGGCCTCCATCCAGAATGCCTCGGGATCGGATTTCCAGCCGTCGTAAACATCCTGATACGCCATGTTGATCTCCTCGGTGAATCCTCTTGCAATGTGTTAGGCACCGTCGTTTCAGTGAACAAGCCGCTCAAATGACGGCGCGTCAGTTTATCGCGATTGATTTGCAGATTTTGTAGACTTCTTCTGCAAATTTTTGCAAATCCTTTGGGTAAATCGGTGATTCTGATACCAGAATGGCGTGTTTGCAAATGTGCAAACTTCAGCCGACCCACACCGATAGCGCCAACAGAATCAACCTTATTCCCCGATAGACACCAAAAGGCGCGTGCGTAACTTTCCCTCGTCCCACCTAGCCATAATGGGCCACCGGGGTCCCGGCAATCGCGGCCATGTTCAGCAATCCTCGTGCTGTGATTGAAGGTGTTACGATATGTGCCTTGTTGCCCATCCCCATTAGGATCGGGCCGACTTCAAGACCATCAGCCTTCATTTTCAGGATATTTCGCACACCGCTGGCTGCATCAGCATGCGCGAAAATCAGAACGTTTGCGGCCCCTTCCAAACGAGAATTGGGAAAGATGCGGTCCCGCAATTCAGGATCCAAAGCCAAATCAAGGTTCATTTCACCTTCGTAAACAAAGTCGCGCGGTGCGGCATCTAGAATTTTTATTGCTTCCCGAAGACGCTTTCCCGAGCCTTCAGTCTGGTTTCCGAATTGCGATTGCGAGCAGAACGCGATCTTGGGTTTGATGCCAAATCGACGGACGTGTCTGGCGGCACCGATTGTGATTTCGGCTAGTTCTTCTGGGCTTGGCAGCTGTCGCACATGTGTGTCGGCAATGAACAAGGGGCCATCCTCAAGGATCATTAACGAAAGTGCGCCGTGTGGATACAGGTTTGCATTACCCAGCACTTGTTCGACGTAGTTCAGATGCCAGCGGTATTCTCCGAAAGTTCCACAGATCAAACTGTCAGCTTCGCCGCGATGAACCATGATTGCCCCAATGGCCGTGTTGTTCGTTCGCAGGATCGCTTTTGCCAAGTCAGGAGTCACGCCCCGACGCTGCATAATTTGGTGATAGGAACTCCAATAGTCGTAGTATCGCGGGTCGTCATGAGGGTTTACGATTTGAAAGTCCTGACCTGGCCGCACCGTTAACCCAAGTCGTTCGCAACGCGCATCTATCACGTCCGGTCGCCCAATGAGGATTGGTGTTTCGGTAGTTTCCTCCAAAATGGCTTGAGCAGCACGCAGAACCCGTTCGTCTTCACCTTCGGCAAATACGATCCGGCGCGACGCAACAGCTGCTGCTTCAAATACCGGACGCATTAGAAAGGCAGACTTGAACACACTTTGGTTCAATCGCTCCTTATAGGCTTCGATATCTTCAATAGGGCGTTTTGCGACACCGCTGTCCATCGCGGCTTGGGCAACCGATGAAGAAACCACCCCCACCAGACGCGGATCAAACGGTTTTGGGATCAGGTAATCTGGGCCAAATGTCAGTTGCTCTCCTTTGTAGGCCGCCGCCGCCTCGGCGCTGGTTGTCGCGCGTGCCATTTCTGCAATTCCGTCGACGCAAGCAATTTGCATTGCGTCGTTGATTTCGGTTGCGCCTACATCCAAAGCTCCGCGGAAAATGAAAGGAAAACAAAGAACGTTGTTGACTTGATTGGGAAAATCGCTTCGGCCCGTGGCGATTATGGCATCAGGCGCAACTTCCCGAGCAGTCTTTGGCAGGATTTCCGGCGTTGGGTTTGCCAAGGCAAAAATGATGGGCTGGTTTGCCATCTTCTTAACCATGTCGGGCTTCAGAACATTCGGACCACTCAGACCAAGGAAAAGGTCTGCACTGCCAATCACATCGTCCAAAGAGCGTAAATCCGAATCCTGGGCAAATTGATCCTTGTGCGGGTTCATGTCTTCGGTCCGGCCATTGTAGACCAATCCGTGAATGTCACACAGCCAGATATTCTCTCGCTTGACGCCGAGTTTTACCAACATGTTCAGGCAGGCAATACCCGCAGCACCTCCGCCGGTTGAAACGACCTTAATGTCCTCGAACGCCTTGCCTGCAACGTGCAAAGCGTTTTTGGCTGCGGCCCCGACCACAATGGCGGTGCCGTGTTGATCGTCGTGAAAGACAGGAATGTTCATTCTTTCCCGACAAAGTTTTTCAACTATAAAGCAATCCGGCGCTTTTATGTCTTCGAGATTGATGGCTCCGAATGTCGGTTCCAACGCGCATACGATATCGGCTAATTTCTCAGGGTCGTGCTGGTCCACTTCGATGTCGAAACAGTCGATTCCGGCGAACTTTTTGAACAGGACCGCTTTGCCCTCCATTACAGGTTTTGATGCCAATGCACCGATGTCGCCCAGACCCAGAACCGCAGTCCCGTTCGACACCACAGCGACAAGGTTACCGCGAGCCGTGTATTTTTCCGCATTTGTTGCGTCAGCCTTGATTTCCAAACTGGCCTCAGCGACACCGGGCGAGTATGCACGGGCCAGATCACGGCCGTTGGCCATTGGTTTCGTGGCCTTGATCTCAAGCTTACCGGGTTTTGGAAAAGCATGATATTCAAGCGCGGCCTGCCGCAGGCTGGGTGTTTCAGACATCGGCGATTCAGCTCCCTAAGAAATTTGATTTAAGGCTAAATTATTTGTGTTGGCTTGGCTACGCTCGGTCGTTTTGCAACACTTTTGTAACGCTTGATTTCTGCTGGTTGAAAAATGTCGTCAAATTCTTACATTTCGCCAACTTCGAATAAATAACATCGTCGAGCACCGAAAGACCTCTATGAGCTATAAAGACGAATTTACGGTCAAGCCGGCGATTTCGGCTGGTCCAATGCCATTTGTTCCCGCTCGAATCGTGGCTTTTGCAGTATTGTTGTTTGTAATTGTTTTTTTGGCGGCCATTAGCATTTGGCCACATCAGGCTTCGACCTTGAATCAGGAAGGCGGATTGATCGAGACCGCCTCGGCGGCTGCACTTTTAGCGGCTGGGTTTGCGGCGCTTTGGAGATATCCCGGATTGGGCCGTCTTTACATAGGGCTGGTTTGCCTTCTGTTGGCTGAACGCGAATTGGAAGCGGACATTTACGCTCATGACAGTCTGGCTTTCTGGGCACTTAATGGATTGGACAATCTACTTGATTTAACCATTATCCGTCTGGCGTTAGCCGTGATCGTGATCGGCGGTCTGTTCTGGCACGGGTTGCCGAACGCATGGCGTGCATTCAAGCAAAAAGCGCCTTTTCTGATTATCTTTGTATTGGCGGGCTCAGCGGCGGTCGTCGCACAGCTTATCGAAGAAATGTCAGGTATGTTGAGCGCGGGCCTGTCAGAAACCATGCTTGTTCGCCTTTTTGTTCTGGAAGAAACGCTTGAGATGTTCTTTTCAATTGGCATTTTGGCTGCCGTTCTGATCGGATGGCCAAAAACCGAAATTGACGAGACATCATATGACATCGCGCCAGAACCACAGTCAGACTAAAGCGGAAATACGCCTTCCAACGCAGGAATTGCGAGACGACATTCCCTTTTTCACCAAGGTTTTGGGCATGCGGATGGATATGATCTATCCGGCTGATGATCCGCGGGTTGCGGTGTTTTCCGGGCACGGGCTGCGCGTGCGAATTGAAAAGGATGCCCCAGAGCCACCTGGCACCCTGCGTATTCTCACCGATCGTCCGGATGAATTTGCCGATGGCCAACGCGCTTTGGTCGCGCCTAATGGCACAAGGGTGGAAATTGAAGAACTCGATCCACCCATGGTTATGCCGGAAACAGTGCATTCCTTTGTCGTGCGACGACTTAAGGATCAGGCTCCCTGGATAATTGGGCGGGCAGGCATGCACTATCGTGACCTTGTTCCAGATAGGCTGGGCGGGTCTATCATTGCCAGCCACATTCGCATTCCAGATGGCGGACCGGTGCCTGACATGGTTCATTTCCACAAAGTCGGGTTTCAGCTGATCTTTTGCATCAACGGATGGGTTGATGTTGTGTATGAGGATCAAGGCAACAAGCTGCGGTTGACAACGGGCGACTGTTTTATCCAACCACCCGAGATCCGCCATCGTGTTCTTGAGGCCTCAGACAATGTGCAGGTCATCGAAATCGGTGTGCCTGCTGAACATGTCACTGAAATCGATCATGAGATGAGTTTGCCAACGCCGCACTTCCGACCTGAACGGGAGTGGCAGGGGCAGCGGTTTGTGTATAATCAAGCCAAAGACGCCGTCTGGCAGCAATTTCGTTTGCCGGGGTATATATGCCGCGATACGACAATTGCAGAGAACACCAAAGGCGTTGCGGGGGTTCAGGTTGTTCGCAGGGGTCAAGGCGATCCAGTTTGGACCAGCCACGACACCGACATTCATTTCACATTTGTCATGAACGGAGAGGTGACTCTCAACGGTGAGGGGCGGGACCCTTTCAGGCTGGAACAGGGTGATGCCTTTGTCATACCACCGGGGATGTTCACGAAGCTTGACGAACCCACGGATGATGTTGAGCTGCTTGAGGTGACTTTGCCGGGAACGTTTGAAACCACGTTAAAATAGCTGCAAATCTGGTAGGAATGTAACTGTCTGGGCCTTAACTCCTCCAATTCTTTCTACTAGGTTGAAATTTTCTGACCATATGATCAAAAAATGGGAAATCGTCATGTCGCTTAAAGAAGCTGCCTTGTCTGTCCGCGAAAAGGCCTATGCGCCATATTCGAATTTCAAGGTTGGCGCGGCTTTGCGGTCGACCTCTGGTGAAATTTTTTCAGGCTGCAATGTTGAAAACGTGGCCTATCCAGAAGGCACTTGCGCAGAGGCAGGCGCAATTGCTGCAATGGTCGCAGCCGGTGAGCAAAAGCTGGCCGAAGTTTACGTGGTCGCCTCAAGCCCTCAACCGGTACCGCCTTGCGGGGGATGCAGACAAAAGCTGGCCGAGTTTGGTAACCGGGATGTCAAAGTGACTCTGGCAACTGTCGAAGGCGATGAGTTTGAAACTACGATCGGCCAGCTTTTACCGGGAGCATTCGACGCTTCGCATATGGAGGATAGCTGACGCAATGGACGCGCGTTCGATCATCGCAAAGCTGCGTCGTGAAGAAGTACCCAGCAGCGAGGAACTTTATTGGTTTGCGCAAGGGCTGGCTGATGGCAGCGTCAGCGATGCGCAAGCTGGGGCCTTCGCAATGGCAGTTTGCATGGGTGGGTTGGGGTCTAAAGGGCGTGCCGATCTGACCATTGCGATGCGCGACAGCGGCGATGTTCTAAGCTGGGACGTGGATGGCCCTGTAATCGACAAACATTCGACCGGTGGAGTTGGTGATTGTGTCAGCCTTTTACTAGCTCCGGCTTTGGCCGAATGCGGTGCATATGTTCCGATGATCTCGGGCAGGGGTTTGGGTCACACAGGCGGTACGCTTGATAAGCTGGAAGCAATCCCCGGTGTAAGCACCCAAATTGGACAGGATCGACTGCAGCAAGTGTTGCGTGACACTGGCGCGGCAATTGTAGGTGCAACTGGCCAAATAGCCCCAGCAGATAGGCGATTGTACGCAGTGCGCGATGTAACTGCCACGGTTGAGAGCCTGGATTTAATCACGGCATCCATTTTGTCAAAAAAACTAGCGGTCAGCCCTGACGCTCTTGTACTGGATGTCAAGGCAGGTAGCGGCGCTTTTATGAAAACCGTTGAGGCCGCCCGCGATCTCGCCAAGGCGTTGACCGAGACTGCCAATGCCGCAGGATGTCGAACGAGCGCTGTTATAACGGATATGTCGCAGCCTCTTGCCCCAGCTTTGGGTAACGCGCTGGAAGTGGCCGAAGTTATGAAAGTTCTCACTAGCGGCAATATTTCACCTTTGGTTGAGATTTCAGCCGAACTTGGCGGCGTACTGCTAGTGGATGCAGGCCTGTGTGACACATTGGAAGAAGGTCGCACACGAATTGCCACAATCATACGCGACGGTAAGGCCGCTGAGCGATTTGGCCGCATGATGGCTGCGGTGGGTGGCCCTGTCCAGTTTGTCGACAACTGGGCCCGCTTTTTACCCGAAGCGAATGTGATCCAAGAGGTTTCTGCGCCTCGTGGTGGATACATTGCGGCGTTTGACGGCGAAGCTCTGGGTCTCACCGTTGTTTCGTTGGGCGGAGGACGTCAGGTTGAAAGTGATATCATAGACCCAGCAGTTGGGATATCGGGACTGCTTCGACTCGGACACCGGGTGGCCAAGGGCGAACCCATTGCCGTCGTCCACGCCGCCCGCGAGGATGTAGCCCGTCGGGCAGAAGCAGGTATTTTGGCTTCCGTTACAATATCTGACACTCCTGTTGAGATACCCGATCTTGTCCATGAAAGGATTACTGCATGACACGTGCATTCCTTTTGGTCATGGACTCGGTTGGGATTGGTGGCGCAGAGGATGCCGACGTTTTTTTTAACGGTGAAATCCCAGACGCAGGCGCCAACACCGTAGCCCATATTGCCCAGGCTTGCGCGGACGGTCACGCCGAAGACGGACGCTCTGGTCCGCTCTTCCTTCCCAATCTTGACGGGTTGGGGCTGGGCGCGGCTGTGCGATTGGCCTCAAACGCGTCCACGCCGGGGTTGAACGGTAAACCTATCGGAAAATGGGGATGCGCGCGCGAGCATTCTCGGGGCAAGGACACGCCTTCTGGTCACTGGGAACTTGCGGGGTTGCCGGTGCCGTGGGATTGGCATTACTTCCCTGACACCGTCCCGGCATTTCCTGCTGATCTAAGCCAAGCGGCCGCGTCGGCGGCCGGTGCGGACGGTATCTTGGGCAATTGCCATGCCTCAGGTACGGCAATCATTGCCGAACTGGGGGCCGAACACATGCAGTCGGGACGGCCGATCTGTTATACATCAGCAGACAGTGTTTTTCAGATTGCTGCGCATGAAGAGACATTTGGACTAGATCGGTTGCTGGAGATGTGTCGTACGCTTGCTCCACGCCTGCACGAAATGAAAGTCGGACGGGTTATCGCACGTCCCTTTGTCGGAACTCCCGATTTGGGGTTTACGCGCACCACGAACCGGAAGGATTTCGCGATATTGCCTCCTGCGCCTGTTCTTACAAACTGGGTGCAGGATGCGGGACGGCACGTCTACGCATTAGGTAAGATTGGCGATATCTTTTCGATGCAAGGGATTGATGAGCTTTACAAAGGTTCAGATGCTGAATTGATGCAGCATTTGTCCAAGCTGACAGATGAAGCTGCGGAAGGGAGCCTGACTTTTGCAAACTTTGTTGAGTTTGACAGCTTATATGGTCACCGCCGCGATATCAGCGGATATGCACGTGCGTTGGAGTGGTTTGATCGCGAAATTGGATTGATCCTAAACAAGCTTTGCCCAAATGACCTGTTGCTGTTGACTGCGGACCATGGCAATGACCCAAGCTGGACTGGCACCGACCATACCCGGGAACAGGTACCTGTATTGATAGCCGGGCAGGGGGGCGGCGAGATCGGGCAGGTAAATTTTGCTGACATCGCAGCCAGTGTCGCGGACCATCTGAACATCCCGGCACAGGGTCCGGGTAGGACTTTTTTATGAATGTAGCCGAGCTGCCCAAAATTGAATTGCACCTACATCACGAGGGTGCGGCCCCGCCGGCGTTCATACGTCAGCTTGCCCATGAAAAACGTGTCGACTTGAGTGGGATATTCAAGTCAAACGGATCGTACGACTTTCGCGACTTTTCCCATTTCCTCAACGTTTACGAGGCGGCGTGCCAAGTCCTTAATTCGCCTGAGGATTTTCGCCGTCTTACTTTGGCTATATTAGAGGAAAGCGCTGAAAACGGAGTGATTTACTCGGAAACTTTCCTCAGCCCGGATTTCTGTGGCGGCGGCGACTTGTCCGCGTGGAAAGATTATTTAAGCGCCATTCAGGACGCGGCAGAAGAGGCGGAGCGTAAGTTTGAAATTACTTTGCGCGGCGTGGTGACTTGCGTTCGCCATTTCGGGCCAGAGCAATCAAAGCGCAGCGCGTATTGCGCAGCCGAAACTGCCGGAGATTGGATTACTGGTTTCGGCATGGGCGGGAACGAGTCTGTTGGTGCACAAGCAGATTACAAGTGGGCCTTTGACTGTGCACGCGAAGCTGGCCTGCAATTGACAACACACGCTGGTGAGTTTGGCGGACCAGAAAGTGTTCGGGACGCGATCCGGCATCTGGGTGTTGAACGGATTGGCCACGGTGTTCGAGCTATTGAAGATCCGGACCTGGTGCACGAGTTGATTGATCGCGGAATCACGCTCGAAGTCTGTCCAGGCTCGAACGTGGTGCTTGGGCTGTATCCAGAGTTCGACTCGCACCCAATTGCGAAGTTGCGCGATGCCGGAGTAAAGGTAACCGTTTCAACAGACGACCCGCCGTTTTTTCACACCACAATGCGGCGTGAATATGAGATGTTGCACCAAGCCTTTGGCTGGGACGCTGAAGATTTCGCTGCGTTGAATAATACCGCATTGGAAGCGGCATTTTGCGATGATGCAACCCGCGAGAAAGTAAAAAAGAGACTGGAGAAACAATGAGCGACCATCTGACTGTCGTAAATCACCCGCTGGTACAGCACAAACTGACGCTCATGCGGGACAAAGGCACTTCGACAGCGGTTTTCCGGCAATTGCTGCGTGAGATAACTTTGCTACTGGCTTATGAAGTCACACGTGAGATGCAGCTGACCACACGCCACATCGAAACGCCGATGGAAGAGATGGATGCGCCTATTCTAGCGGGTAAAAAACTGGCTCTTGTATCGATATTGCGCGCCGGAAACGGTATGCTGGATGGGGTTCTGGAATTGATCCCATCTGCCCGCGTGGGTTTCGTCGGACTATATCGCGATGAAGAGACGCTGAAACCTGTTCAATATTATTTCAAGGCCCCGGAAGGTTTAAAGGACCGTTTAGTAATCGCCGTTGATCCGATGCTGGCGACTGGCAACAGCTCTGCCGCCGCCGTCGACCTGCTGAAGGAAGCAGGTGCGGTCGACATCCGCTTTTTATGCTTGCTTGCCGCTCCGGAAGGAGTCGAAAGGATGAAAGAGGCGCATCCGGACGTGAAGATCGTTACTGCAGCGGTTGATCGCGAATTAAACTCGAAGGGTTACATCATGCCAGGGCTTGGCGATGCTGGTGACCGTATGTTCGGTACCAAATAGCGCTGATCACTGACCGCAGATGTTCTGCAGTTGGATCCAATCACGATCCGGCAATACCTGTTCCAACTCTCTGCCAGCCATCGGGTCGGCTTCAATCAGGCCAAGCACAGATTCTCCGGTAACGTCACGTGCGTAGGCATATGGAGTGGAAGGCATGGCAGCCTGTGCGAACATCGCCAGAAGATCAGTATCTGAAACGTTTGGGATCGGTTCGGTCAGGACCTGCTCGGTATAACTGTCTATGATGTCGGATGTTAACTCGCCCGTGGTCAGCAGGCGGAACGCGGCAATAGGCCCAGTACGATCCAGCAATTCGTCCAGCGGATTCTGTGCTGCCGCTTGTGCGCGGGCTGCAAGGACGTATCCAGCAGCAACAGCGGGGTCTTCGTGGTCTTCAACCAAAGCGCGGTTTAAAACCACAGTTCCGCCAGGTAAGCTAAGGGCGTCGGGCACACCGGCAGGCACAATCACAATTTGTTTGACACCCGTCCTGTTCGCCAGTTTCTGCAACGATACCATCGCTTCCCTTGAGGTGCAGGCTTTTCCCGATACACGCTCGATCCTTTTCAGGACAGCAGCGGCTATTTCTTGGTGTTTGATTTCCGGAACAACTGAAACAACATGATTTTGCAAAGCGTGAGGCAACCACAAGAACAATACAGCCAAAACGGCGAACACAACCCCGCCAACCGAAGCCCAGCGCAGGCGGCCCGGATGAGGCCGGGACCGGTCGATCGCGCGTTGTAGTCGATCGATGGCTTCCAGCATCGTGGTCTCTGACTTTGGCAGTTCAAGCGTCTCGTCCGGATCGCCATCTGGGTTGAAAATTGCCGGGAAGGAGCCCGGATTTTGGCGAACCAAGGCAGCTAGTGACCAGTGTGTCAGTGCGCGGTCGTTAAAATCCGAGATTGTCAGCGTTGCCTCGCCGATCGAAACGACGACCTCGCGTCGTTGCTCTTCGGGTGAAGAGCGCCACAAACCCGTGGCTTCGATCCGCTGGAATTGTTTAAGGGCGGTCATGTTGAAATGCTGCTCGAATTATTTTTTTCAATTCTAGCATGTTGCAATCCCTCGGCGCAAACTTGTTGCGACCGGAATAGCCCATGGGCTGGAACAACTAAGCGCGCATTGGCCAGCTGTTTAGTCAAGAACCCGACGAAGAAAATGCTCTTGCACAATAAGCCGCTGGAACAGAATGAATGATTGCTTCAAATCGACTCAGAATCGGAAAATGCGGGAAATCCATTCTAGGCTTTCGTTTCCAAAAGCGGCCCAAAGTATGGGTTGAGATCAATTTTGTTTGCTAAGAAAGTGATATTGCGCCGATTTAGGCCGTATGCCGGCTCAAATGTGGCCAAAAGAAGTCTCGCTCTCCGTTTTCATGCTAGCACTGTTTGGTCGTTATGAAGGTGCCACTAAAGGGAGCCGGCACGTGTTAAAAGTAGTGAGTTTACCTGATTCTTCTGTTCAATCGGTCAGTATTCAGCGGGCGGTCAGCCAGCGCGCAGTATCCGCGAGACGTGGCGGATTTGTGCATGGGACTAAGATAGCAACGCCAGAAGGCTGGAAGTCGGTGGAGCACATGGCGCCGGGAGATCTTGTCCGAACATTGAACGACGGTGTACGGGAAATACGCCGGATTTCTACAGATACGGTTGCAATTCCTTCAGGTGAAACAAGAGCCGAGTGTCTGCCGGTTCATGTGCCATCTCAGGCTGTCGGCAACAAGCGGCCGGTCTGGCTTCTGCCAGAACAAGGCGTGGCAATGAAACTTAAAAAGCTTGATTCTTCCATGAGTGGCCTGTCTATCGTTCCCGCCAGATTGCTTGGCGGCAAAGGCGAACTGCGATCGCATGCTCCCGCGACAATGTTTGAAGTCACAACTTTGTTTTTCGATCAAGCTGAAGTGATAATCATCGAAGGCGGTTTGCTGGCATATTGCACGGCCTGCCGATTTCGCCGGCAAGCTGCGGTGGGACAGCCAACCTACGAGGTTCTGGGTGATGACGCCGCCGCAGAATACATTGAAGCGATGGCAAGAAATGGCAATTTTTCGGCAATTACAGACCCCTCGGTCGCACCACCGAAGGTCATCCACAAAAATTCAGTTTCCCCTATGCGCCCGACGCTAGGGGTTCGACGTTCAGGTCGCCCGGGTCGCCCAAGTGCAACTGTTCTGGTCATGCGTGCAAGACAGCAGAATTGATGGAATGTTAAGGATGCAGGCAGGTGGCTTCACACGCCTGCATCAATTTGTCAGGCAGCCTTTGTTTCTGGGTTGAACCGACCGTAAAAGCTCTGACCGTTTTCAGCCATTTCACGCAGCAACGGTGGGCAAGCGAAACGTTCACCGAATTTTTCGGTCAACTGGTCGCAGCGCTCGGCCGCATATGGGGTGCCTATAATGTCCAGCCAGCTCAGCGGTCCACCCGACCATGGGGCAAAACCCCAGCCGAGGATAGCGCCAACATCCCCTTCACGGATATCTTCCAGAACGCCTTCTTCAAGAGCGCGGACAGCTTCGAGAACCTGAGCGAACATTAAACGTTCCTGCACTTCAATCAGGTCAGGCTGGTTGTCGGCATGCGGGTACTTCGCCTGCAATCCTTTCCAGTATTCAGTGCGTTTGCCCTTGTCGTCATAGTCAAAAAAGCCGGCATTTGCCTTTCGACCAAGACGGCCCTCTGCCTCCATCCAGAAAATTAGGTCATCGGCTGGACTTTCTTGGTATGCGTCCCCCATTGCAGCCTTGGTAGCGCGCGCAATCTTGGCCCCCAGATCAATGGAAGTTTCGTCATTCAGTTGAATTGGACCAACTGGGAAGCCAAGTTGACGCGCGGCATTGTCGACCAATACCGGGCTGACCCCTTCGGTGATCATCCGCAACCCTTCGTTGATGTAAGGAATGATGCAGCGGTTCGCATAGAAGAAACGCGCATCGTTAACGACGATTGGGGTTTTGCGGATTTGTCGCACGTAATCCAATGCCTTGGCGACCGCCCGATCCCCTGTTTCCTTGCCTTTGATGATCTCAACAAGAAACATCTTTTCCACTGGCGAGAAGAAGTGGATGCCGATGAACTGGTCCGGTCGAACGGATGCCTTAGCCAGATCGGTGATCGGCAGAGTCGAGGTGTTCGAGGCAAAGATACAATCCTCTGGTATGATCGCTTCGACCTTCTTTGTCATTTCTGCTTTAACGCTCGGATCCTCGAACACGGCTTCAATGATCAGGTCGCAGCCCTTTAGTATATCCAGATCGTGTGTTGCAGTAATGCGGGCCAACATGCCTTCTTTTTTCTCAGCTGTGGTCTTGCCGCGTTTTATGCCCTTGTCCAGGTAGGCCTCGGTATAAGCTTTACCCTTGTCGGCGGCTTCTTGGTCGCGATCGATCAGAACGACTTCCATCCCAGCCTGCGCCGAAACCAAAGCGATACCTGCACCCATCATTCCCGCACCCAGGACACCGATCTTCTTAACCGATTGGTCTGGAACGCCCACTGGACGTACAGCACCCTTCTCCAATGCTTCTTTGTTTAAAAAGAGCGAGCGGATCATTGCACCCGATGACGGATTCATCAGCACCGAGGTGAACCATCGTGCTTCGATCTTAAGTGCCGTGTCAAAATCAACCAGCGCTCCTTCATAGACCGCGCTCAGCAATGCCTTGGCTGCTGGGAATGCTCCTTGGGTTTTACCGTTCACCATTGCGGAAGCGCCGACGAAGTTCATAAAACCTGCAGGATGGTATGGCGCACCGCCGGGCATTTTATAGCCTATTGCATCCCAAGGTTTTACCAAATCGGCATCCTTGGCGTTCAGCACCCACTCCTTTGCGGCTGCAACCGGATCTTCTGCGATGTCATCAACGTAACCTGCACCTTTTGCCTTTTTAACATCCAACATCTTGCCTTCCAGCAACAAGGGCGCCGCTGCAATGGGGCCTACTTTGCGGACCATTCGGGTTGTTCCACCCGCGCCGGGGAAAATGCCGACCATTATCTCGGGTAGCCCATATTTTGCCTTCGGGTTTTCAGCGGCAAAGATGCGGTGCGTAGATAAAGGCAGCTCCATACCAATGCCAGCCGCCGTACCGGGCAGGGCAGTCGCGATCGGTTTGCCACCCTTCTTTGTCTTGGGGTCCATGCCCGCCAATTCAATCTTACGCAGCAGGGCGTGCATTTGCATTGTGCCTTCAAACAGTCCTTTGGCTGGGTCGTCGCCCGCCTGTTCCTTCATAACGGCCAAAAGGTTCAGGTCCATCCCGCCAGCGAACGATCCTTCCTTGCCAGAAGTGATGACGACGCCCTTTACTTCGTCATCGGCCAACGCCTGGTCGATTAGGTCACTCAACTGCGCCAAGCCGTCAAACGACATCACATTCATAGTTTTCCCCGGCACATCCCAGGTGATCAGGGCGACGCCGTCGCCGTCTTTCGTCAGAGTGAAATCAGTCATTGTCATCTCCAATCTGGTCAGCCGTCAGCGGGCTGCCGTCTTTCCGCGTGAAAGAGAATCCGTTTTCGTCATCCTTCACCATCATATCTATGTCGCTGTAATAGCCGGTCTCGGTCGGGGTCCGCGTTCCGACCACAAGAAAGGTCGCGGGCACGTCGGTCTTGTTCACAAGGTGGTGGCCGTTCGGTTCCCCTGCGGGCCAAGCAGCGCAGTCACCGGGTTGCATCTGGTGTTCACCACTATCGTCAACCAGTACGCAGGTGCCGCTGAGCATGATTGCGAATTCGTCCTGCTCCATGTGGTAGTGGCGCAGTGAGGACATACCCTGCGGCTCCAAACGAACGATGTTTGCACCGTACTGAGTCAGCCCGCCCGCATCACCGACGCGCTGCACGAAACGACCAGCAGTCGCCTCGGCCAACTTGCCGGGATAGGACGAGCCGCCCTTGAAAGGGATCCGAGAAAGGTCAAGCTTTGGCATCAGACGCGCTCAATGATAGTTGCGGCGCCCATACCCGACGCGATGCACAGAGTTGCCAGACCAGTTTCCTTGTCCTGACGCTCCAATTCGTCCAACAAAGTGCCGATGATCATCGCACCGGTCGCACCCAGCGGGTGACCCATGGCAATTGAGCCACCGTTGACGTTGACTAACTCAGGATCAACATCAAACGCCTGCTGGAAACGCAAAACGACCGAGGCAAAGGCCTCGTTCACTTCGAAAAGGTCCAGATCGCTGATCTGCATGCCTTTATCCGCAAGGATTTTCTCGGTAACGGGCACCGGACCGGTCAGCATGATGGTCGGATCGGTACCGATTTTGGCAGTCGCCTTGATACGGGCCCGGGGCTTCAGACCATATTTTCCGCCAAATTCCTTGTTGCCTATCAGGACTGCAGCTGCGCCGTCGACAATGCCAGAGCTATTACCTGCATGGTGGATGTGGTTGATCTTTTCCAGATGCGGGTACTTCAACATAGCCACCTTATCAAAGCCCGGCATTTGCTCTCCCATCATTGCGAATGAGGGATTTAATGCGCCAAGGCTTTGCATATCGGTGCCAGGGCGCATGTATTCATCGCGGTCCAAAATGGTCAGACCGTTTTGATCCTTGATGGTAATCACCGACTTTTCGAAACGGTTCTCTTCCCAAGCCTTCGCCGCGCGTTTTTGCGACTCGACCGCCAAGGCATCGGCCTGATCACGATCAAACCCGTACTCGGTGGCGATGATATCAGCCGATATTCCCTGCGGAACGAAATATGTTTCTATCGCCAGTGAGGGGTCAACAGCAATTGCGGCTCCATCGCTACCCATGGCGACGCGCCCCATCATTTCAACTCCACCGGCAATATAGGCCTCTCCGGCGCCACCTTTGACTTGGTTTGCCGCCAGGTTCACTGCTTCCATGCCCGAAGCACAAAACCGATTGATCGCTAGGCCAGGAATGGACTGGTCCAGATCTGATGCCAGAACCGCCGAACGCGCCAGGCAGCCGCCTTGTTCCATCACTTGTGTGACGTTACCCCAGATCACGTCCTCGACAGCGTGACCTTCTAAATTATTGCGCTCTTTCATAGCGTTAAGGGTTTGTGCGGACAGGTGCACCGAAGTTACTTCGTGCAGGCTGCCATCTTTCCGACCCTTGCCGCGTGGGGTACGCAGGGCGTCATATATATATGCTTCGGTCATGGGTGTCTCCTTAAGCGCGATCCGACGGGTTGCCGGGCATCAGGTCATAGGGGTGTTTCCAGCCGGGTTGCTCAGACAATCGAGTCAACCAAGCGTCGATATTTGGCCAGTCGGCGCGATCAAAGCCGAATGGTTCGGGGTAATACAGGTATCCGCAGCAACTAAGATCCGCGTTGGTTACGCCATCGCCAACGATCCAGTCGCGGCCATCGAGGTGGGAGTCCAAAATCTGATAAGCAGCCTTCAGACGCCCTTGATTGAAGGCGATCACATCCGGGTTACGGTGTTCTTCCGGTAAAAAATTTACCAAGAATCTAGTCATTCCTGCCATCGAGCTAAGTTTGTGGTTATCCCACAGCACCCAGCGAAGTACCTCGTAGTTCTCTTCGCGGGAAGCACCGCCGAATTTTCCTGATTTCTCGGTTACGTAAGCCTGTATGGCGCCGGATTGGCTGGTTCGAAAATCGCCATCAATGAGGAAAGGTGCCTCTCCCATCTCGTTAATACTGTCTCGGAATTCCTGCTTACGTGTTTCGCCGTTGAAAAAGTCGACAAATACCGGCTCCCACTCCAATCCGGACATTTCCAGCGCCAACGCTGCCTTGTAGGAGTTTCCGCTTTCTCCGAAACAGTGCAATTTGATGGTCATGCAATCGCCCCTCCCGTGGCGCTATTTGTCTTTTTCTCCGCTCGTCTGATGGCGAGCGAGCTTGAGGATCAACGCTTTCGCGATTCCAGTTCGGAATTAAAGATACGTAACCTGTGGGTCAGGTTGTCTTCATCAATCACGCTGTTGAAATTCTCAAATAAAAACGAAAGGGCCTCGCCTTCGTCCAAACCCGCTTCGCGCGAAAAACTTTTTAGTTTGCGATACCCGTCTTCGGTCATCGCAACGGGAAAGCGTCTGGTAAGGCGAAAGCGTTTCGGCATTTGGTGCCCTTCGGTGAGCCGGGTCCGGGCACGTTTGCCGGGACCCGAGGTTGAGGTCAAAAGTTTGCTGCGTCCAGCGCCATCACCGTGTCTGCACCGGTCTGAATCCGCGCCAAATGCATTGCCGTAGCGGGCAATCTGCGAGCCATGTAATAGCGACCGGTACTGATCTTGGTCTCGTAGAAATTCTTATCTGACGCGCCAGCTTCCAGAGCATCTCCGGCGGCCTTGGCCATCTTTGCCCACATCAGGCCCAAACAGACATGGCCGAACATATGCATGAAATCATAGGAGCCGGAAAGAGCGTTGTTCGGGTTCTTCATACCCTCTTGCATGAAATACATTCCAGCGGCCTGCAGGTCTTTCGACGCGGATTTCAGAGGTTCAATGAAGTCCTTGTCGTAAGCTTCGTCTTTGCCGCCGTTTTCTATGCAAAAGTTCTTGACCATTTCGAAAAAGGCCATGACGTGCTTGCCACCATCCTGCGCCAGCTTTCGGCCGACAAGATCCAGCGCCTGAACGCCGTTTGCGCCTTCGTAGATCATCGCGATGCGCGCATCGCGAGTGTATTGCGACATGCCCCATTCTTCGATGTAGCCGTGACCACCATAGACCTGCTGCGCCTTAACGGTCATGTCATAGCCTTCATCGGTCAGAAAGCCTTTGATCACCGGTGTCAGCAAAGAGATCAAGCCGTCAGCGTCCTTATCGCTTGAACGATGCGCTTTATCGATCATAGTGGCGCCCCAAAGAATGAATGCACGTGCGCCCTCGGTAAAGCTTTTCTGGTCCATCAAACTGCGGCGGATATCTGGGTGTACGATCAGCGGATCGGCGGGACCGTCGGGGTTTTTTGGACCTGTCACGTCTCGACCCTGCAGGCGATCCTTGGCGTATTCCAGCGCGTTCTGAAACGCGGCCTCGGCCTGAGACAGACCCTGCATACCAACGCCCAGTCGTGCCTCGTTCATCATTGTGAACATGGCGCGCATGCCTTTGTGCTCGTCGCCCAGCAGCCAGCCGGTCGCTTCGTCATAGTTCATGACACAGGTCGAATTGCCGTGGATGCCCATCTTTTCTTCGATTTTGCCGACCGAAACACCGTTCCGCTCACCCAGCGAGCCGTCCTCGTTTACGACGAACTTGGGCACGATGAACAGAGACACGCCCTTGATGCCCTCGGGGCCACCGGGAATCTTGGCCAATACTAAGTGTATTATGTTGTCGGCCATGTCGTGATCACCCGCCGAGATGAAAATCTTCTGACCGGAAATCTTGTATGAACCGTCATCTTGCTGCTCTGCCTTGGTTCGCATCAGGCCCAGATCGGTGCCGCAATGGGGTTCGGTAAGGTTCATGGTGCCTGTCCATTCACAGCTGACCATGTTGGGCAAGTACTTGTCTTTTTGCGCATCGGACCCGTGCGCCAAAATTGCCGAAGCCGCGCCGTGGGTCAGGCCTTGGTACATCACGAACGCCTGGTTTGCGCCAGAAAACATCTCGCCCACTGCGGTGCCTATGACATAAGGCATATTCTGCCCGCCATATTCCTCTGGCATGTCAAGGCCAGTCCAGCCACCTTCCTTCATTTGCTCAAATGCATCCTTAAAGCCGGTGGGGGTGTAGACGATGCCATTTTCTAAACGACAGCCTTCGGTGTCACCCACCGTGTTCAGCGGGTGAAGAACGTTTGAGGCTACTTTTCCAGCCTCCTCCAGAACTGCGGCGGTAAAATCTGCCTCCAACTCGTCATAGCCCGGAATGTCAGATTCCGAAACTTTGAGAACATCATGCAGAATGAACTGAGTGTCCTTTGTCGGCGCGTTAAATACGGGCATTTGAAGCTCCCTTAATTCAGATGTTCGGGTGGCAGGCTGGCGAGAGGATCACTCGGCCGCCTTCTTTTCCTGTTTCATCGAGGCGATAACTTTTTCGCCCCACCGCAACTGCTCTTTCAGATCGTCGATGGCCTGAGTCAGTTCTTCGCGTCGTAATTCCATGTCTGCCAGTCGCTCGCATGCTATTTCATAGGTGCGGGACATCTGGGTCAGTTGCTGATCACCTACGTGATACAAATCCAGAAGCTGGCGAATTTCTTCTAGGCTGAAGCCAAAACGCTTGCCGCGCAGGATCAATTTCAGCCGTGCGCGGTCGCGTTTGGTGAACAGACGTTTTTGGCCTTCACGGATTGGAAATAAAAGTTCCTTGGCCTCGTAGAACCGTAAGGTGCGTGGCGTGACGTCGTATGTCGCGCACATTTCTCGGATTGTCATCAGTTCTTCGGTCATTTTTCAAACTCTCATCACTGGCGTCTGTGTCTGAATTGCGCAGTCGATGGAGAACATACAACACTTAGATGACGTTTACGTAATGCAAACGCTACGTCACTTTTGAGTTGACGTAACATCAGGTCACGTCATCCCGCGTTTTGGGTAAGATTATTCCTCTGTGTAGAGGTCGGCATTGGCTTGGGACCGATGTCAAGACCAGACGCTTTAGAAGTGCTCGGGCGTTTCAGCGTATCGAGTTTGCGGTCTGGTCGCGTAATTCCTGCAACGCGTCCATTGCCTCGTCCAATTGTTGCCGTTGCTTTCTCAGCTCTTCCATCTGACGATCAGCCATTTCAACAAAGGTTGCCATTTGCGCTTCGTTCCCTTGATCTTCATAGATCAGTAACCACTGGCGAATTTCTTCCAGCTGAAAGCCAAATTTCCGACCGCGCATGATCAGTTTCATGCGTGCACATTCTCGTGGCCCGTAGAACCGTGATCGCCCGTCGCGATCCGGTTGCAGCAGTTCAATATACTCGTAGTAACGCAGGGTGCGTGGAGTCACTTCGAACTCTGCACACATTTCTTTGAATGACAAACGGTCGTCGGACATCCCTGGTCTCCTCCGCAGCAAACCTAGGGCGTCGTGGCTTCAAGCGCAACAGGTGGGCTTGCCCTTTGCCGGACCTGCGGCTCATAAAGGGCGTGCACAGTACGGGACGCAACACTATGGTCAATAAGACAGAATTAGCGCGCCAATTTATCGAGGCCATTCCCCATGCCAAAGCGCTGGGCCTAGATTTAACCCATATCGGCGAAGGCGAGGCCGAGATTTCCATGCCTTATAATGAACAATTGATCGGAGACCCGCGAACAGGTGTCATTCATGGCGGGGCAGTTTCGACCATGCTGGATACATGTTGCGGTGCAGCAGTCATGAGCCACCCATCGACCCCGGGAGGCACGGCTACGATTGACCTGCGCATTGACTACATGCGCGCGGCGACGCCGGGGCAGAGCATTCGGACGCGTGCAACTTGCTATCACATTACCCGCAACGTTGCTTTTGTGCGGGCAACCGCAACCGACGATGACGCTGACCGACCTGTTGCTACCGCATCGGGCGCCTTTACCGTGGAGGGTCGGTGAATGGCGCGTCCTCGTCCCGAACCCATGCAAGTGGTCAAACAACGCCGTGATGCCGCGTTAACGGCGCTGGTCGAAGGCGTGCCGTATATTCGTTTCCTCAACATCGGTTTTGACCGGCGCGGGGACGAACTGACCGGCATTTTGAATTACGATGAGAAGTTGATCGGAAATCCGTTTTTGCCTGCCTTGCATGGCGGCGTTACGGCGGCATTTCTCGAAGTGACAGCTGTAATCACCCTGAGCTGGGAAAACATGTTCCCCAAAATCGAAACTGGCGAAATCGACGCTAATGACATTGTGACTGATGAGAGGATCCGGTTTCCCAAAACAATTGATTTCACGGTTGATTACTTACGTTCGGGCTTACCGCGCGATGCGTATGCGCGGGCCTTTATCAATCGGTCTGGGCGCAGATATGCATCGGTCCGGGTCGAGGCGTGGCAGGACAACCATGCCAAGTTGTTTGCGCAGGGAACAGGACATTTCCTGATGCCGCAGGACCCAGAGACCCAGCCCCGGTGATGGAGGACGCAGCAGCGCCTATTACGCATCGGCGGGTGTTAAAGATCGCGGCGCCGATTGTTCTGTCCAACGCCACGGTTCCAATACTAGGGGCGGTTGACACAGGCGTGGTGGGACAGATGGGGCAGGCCGCGCCGATCGGAGCCGTGGGTATGGGCGCAGTAATCCTGGCGTCGATTTACTGGATATTCGGTTTTCTGCGCATGGGCACGACGGGTCTGGCCGCGCAAGCCAGAGGCGCGGGTGATACTGCGGAAACCGGAGCCTTGCTGATGCGCGGCCTTCTGTTGGGCGGAGTTGCAGGCTTTTTCTTTATCATCATTCAGGTTTGGGTGTTTTTAGGCGCGTTTGCCTTATCTCCGGCCAGCCCAGAGGTGGAGATGCTGACCCGTGATTACTTGCAGATACGAATCTGGGGGGCGCCGGCAACTATCGCGCTGTATGCAATTACCGGATGGTTGATCGCCATTGAGCGGACTCGGGGCGTGTTCTTACTGCAAGTCTGGATGAATGGTCTGAACATTCTTTTGGACCTTTGGTTCGTCCTTGGATTGGGTTGGGGTGTTGAAGGGGTCGCAGTTGCCACCCTGATTGCGGAATGGACAGGGCTGGCCCTCGGGCTTTGGCTTTGCGGTGACGCTTTCGGCGGTAACCAATGGCGAGATTGGCCGCGTATATTTGACGCCTCACGCCTGCGCCGCATGATGCAAGTCAATGGAGACATAATGGTGCGATCGGTGTTGTTGACCGGTGCATTCACTACGTTTTTGTTCGTTGGGTCTGATCTGGGAGACGTGAACCTCGCCGCAAATCAAGTTCTGCTTCAATTTCTTGAAATCACAGCGTTTGCATTGGACGGCTTCGCTTTTTCTGCTGAGGCGTTGGTGGGTGGAGCGGTTGGCGCAGGTGATCGCGCACGCGTCCGACAGGCGTCAATGATGGCTTCTCAGTGGGGTTTGGGTGGCGCGGTTGTCTTGGGGCTTGTGTTTTTTCTGGCCGGGCCTGCCCTGATCGATCTTATGGCGACATCTCCAGAAGTACGTGAAGCGGGTCGCGAATTTCTGTTTTGGGCGGCCCTTGCACCGATCATCGGTGTGGCCAGTTGGATGTTCGATGGCATTTACATCGGCGCGACTTGGACGCGCGAGATGCGAAACGCTATGATCCAATCGGTTTCCGTTTATGTGATTGCCTTGGCGATCTTGGTTCCGGCATTTGGAAACCATGGCCTTTGGGCGGCACTTATGGTTCTGAACATTGTGCGCGGTGTTACATTGGGCTGGCGCTATCCGCGGCTTGAGGCGCAGATCGGCTAAAGCAGAGCCAGCAAGTTTTCAGGAGGGCGTCCGATGACTGCTGTATCTCCGGAAATTCCTACTGGGCGTTCGATCAAGATTGGATTGTCAACCATGGCTCGGATCAGCTCTGCATCCGTCGTAGTTTTAGCTAGCCCGACCTCTTTAAACAGTCTTTCACCGGTGCGGACCATTCTGATGACAGGTAGGTCGAGTTTTTCTAGAACATCTCGCAACTCGTCTTCGGTCGGCGTATCTTCGAGATATTTACGAATGTTGAGGACTGCGCCTTTCTCCTCCAACAATGCCAATCCGATGCGTGACTTAGAGCAGCGCGGGTTGTGCCAATATTCGATCAAAGCCAATCCTTTCTTTTTGTTCCAACCGCATACGCCACGTTTTCAAAGCCGTCACGTTCCAACAACTTATCCAGGCCGATCGCAATTTCTGCAGCTAGTGAAATTCCGCCGAATACCATCGCAGTGTAGAACTGCACAGCCGACGCGCCCGCACATATTTTGTCATAGGCTTGTTGTGCAGTGCTGATGCCGCCGACGCCGATCAGAGGGATATTCCCCTCAGTCAGTTCACTTAGTCTAGCCAGGACGCGGGTGGATTTTTCGAACAAAGGTGCGCCTGACAGGCCGCCGGCCTGATGTTTGTGTGCACTTTGCAAACCGTCTCTCGACAGAGTGGTGTTGGTGGCGATCACTGCGTCTACACCGGTTTCCTGGGCAACGTCCGCGATGTCTTGCAGCTCGTTATCGGTAAGGTCTGGTGCAATTTTCAGAAATATCGGCAAGGCGCGAGGCAGTTCGTCACGCGTTTCTATTACGTTATTCAGCAAGGCGCTGAGCGCGGCTTTGCCTTGCAGGTCGCGCAGTTTCTCTGTGTTAGGCGAAGACACGTTTACTGTAGCGAAATCAAGATGTTTTGCGCAATGCAACAGCACTTTGGAAAAGTCTGCAGGCCTGTCATCGCTATCCTTGTTTGCGCCTAGGTTCAAACCGATCACGGCATCTGACGGACGGTTGGCCAAACGCTGCGATATGATCTCCATCCCCTCGTTGTTGAAGCCAAATCGATTGATGGCCGCCGCATCCTCGGTCAATCGGAAAAGGCGCGGTTTGGGGTTGCCTGATTGGGGGCGGGGAGTGGCTGCCCCGACCTCGATAAATCCGAATCCTACGCGCGAAAGTGGGCCTAATGCCTCAGCATTTTTGTCAAATCCGGCGGCCAGACCCACTGGGTTGGGAAGGTCCAAGCCCGCAACCCGTGTGCAAAGGCGCGGAGACGTAACCGGGCCGGGCATAGGCGCCAGTCCGGATTTTAACGCTTTGATGGATAGCCCATGGGCCGTTTCCGGATCCAACATATGCAGCGCGGAAAGCCCAAGTTTCTCGGTCAGTTTCATCCGAACGAAGTTCCACTCTGACTGGGCGCGCAGCGGATCAACCGCGAAGTATCCACGGCAGCTTGCCTGTGCACTACCGCTTTTTGATAGTCTGGGTCAGTTACCATCTGCAGAAAAACGTGTGCTGTAGGGTAACGGGCAATGAAAACCTCATCCCAAGACTCGTTGCCTGGGCCTATTAACGTTGTCTGAAAAGTTCCTCGCCACAGGATTGTCGCCCCCAATCGCGCGATAATCGGAGCGGTTTCTAAACCATAGCGATGATATGCCTCGGCCCCGGTCAGCCTCGCGTCAGCAAGCGTATGACCTTTGGGATAAACTGCATTGGCCCGAAAACGAACAAGGTTCAGCATCTCGATTGGATGATCGCGATCGAGTGCTTTGAATGCTTCGAATTGTTTGCGCTCAGGATCAACGAAACCCGTCATTTCATTTCCTCTGGAAACACATGCGCCTGGCCTTCAAGTGGCAGGGGACGCGACCATATCACATCGGTCATTCGAATCTGGCGGTATAGATGCGGAAACAGCGCCCCGCCACGTGACGGTTCCCACGTCAGATCGCTGCCCATGGAATCTGGATCGCAGGCTAACAGCGTTAATCCCTCGACCCCCGAGAAATGCTTAGCTGCGGTTTCAGCGGCCTGCTCGGCGGTCGAGAAATGGACATATCCGTCCGAGACATCAATCGGTGCGCCGTCGGTCGCTCCATCCGCCTGCAGCTTTGCCCATTCTTCAGCCCTAAAAATCTTGTAAATAAGCATGGCCCTGTGATGCCCGGGTCAAAGCGCGGAATCAAGACGGATTTCCCCCTTTGACTCTTTACCGCTGACGTCGCACGATCTTGGCAATCAATAACAGGGAGTTTCTCAATGCTTACCAGATTTCTGGCTACAGCCGCAGTTTTCGGTCTAACCGCAGGGGTGGCGGCAGCAGATTATAAACTGACGATTCTGCACACCAATGACTTTCATGCTCGTTTCGAGCCGATCAACAAATATGACAGTGGCTGCGGAGAGGAAGACAACGCCGAGGGCAAATGCTTTGGCGGCTCGGCACGTTTGGTGACTGCGGTGAAAGAAGCGCGCGATCGTGCCGACAATTCTATTCTTGTGGATGGCGGCGACCAATTTCAAGGTTCGTTGTTCTACACATATTACAAGGGAAAGGTTGCAGCCGAGTTCATGAACAAACTTGGTTACGACGCGATGACGGTTGGCAATCACGAATTCGACGACGGGCCCGAAGTTCTTCGTGGGTTCATCGATTCAGTAGATTTTCCAGTATTGATGTCGAACGCGGACATTAAGGATGAAGAGCTGCTAACGGACAAAATAAAGAAATCGACCGTTATTGAAATTGGCGGTGAAAAGATTGGTTTGGTTGGCCTTACCCCCGAAGATACGCACGATCTGGCCTCGCCCGGTCCGAATATCACTTTTTCTGATCCTGTGCCCGCCGTTCAAGCCGAAGTCGAAAAACTGACTGCTGAGGGCGTAAATAAGATCATCGTTCTAAGTCATTCCGGCTACGGAGTTGACCAGCGCGTTGCGCAAGAGACGACTGGTGTCGATGTGATTGTGGGCGGACATTCGAACACTTACCTGTCTAACGTATCCGATAAGGCAGTTGGCCCTTACCCCACCGTTGTGAACGGTGTTCAAATTGTCCAAGCCTACGCATACGGCAAGTTCCTGGGCGAGCTAAATGTGACCTTCGACGACGATGGAAACGTCATCGAAGCAAGCGGTGAGCCTCTGATCATGGACAACACCGTGACAGAGGATCAGGCGGCGCTAGACCGAATTGCAGAGCTGGCAAAACCACTGGAGGAAATCCGAAACAAGGTTGTGGCAAATTCGGCGGCCGCCATTGAAGGTGACCGTGCGATCTGTCGCGTTCAGGAATGCGAGATGGGCAACCTAGTGGCAGACGCGATGTTGGCACGCGTGGCCGATCAGGGCGTGCAACTGGCGATCGCCAACTCAGGTGGTTTGCGGGCGTCGATCGATCCGGGCGACGTGACTATGGGCGAGGTGCTGACTGTACTGCCATTCCAAAACACTCTTTCGACGTTTGAAATAAGTGGTCAGGGCGTAATCGACGCACTTGAAAACGGTGTTAGCCAAGTCGAAGAAGTCAAAGGCCGCTTCCCTCAGGTCGCTGGAATGACTTTTACTTGGGATCCCGCAGTTGCCCCAAACGAAGGCCGAATTGTCGAGGTGTTGGTTGCCAAAGGAGATGGCTTTGAGCCGATTGACCCGGCGGCGACTTATCTGGTTGTCACGAATAATTACGTTCGCAATGGCGGCGACGGCTACAAAATGTTCGAGGGCGACGACAAAAACGCCTATGATTTTGGCCCCGACCTTGCCGACGTAACAGCTGAGTACCTAGCCGAAAACGCGCCATATCAGCCTTATCTGGATGGACGTATAAAACAGAAGTAAGTTGGCTCAACCTTTTAAGGCCGCCTGTCACGGGCGGCCTTTTTTCATTTCAATTCAAATCGTATTCTGGCCAGAGTGAACGGTCCAAGTCATCCAGCATGGGCTTCAAGTGATCTTCGACTTTGCGCCAACCACCAATGGACCGGGTCGTAATTGCTCTGCGAACCCGATCGGCGCTGGCCGTTCGCACCTGTTTAGTGTTTTCTTCTGGGTGGATCATGCGTTCGGTCCAGCCTATTCCGCAAAAGGCAGCCACTTTTCGGCTGTAAGCTTCGGGATTGCCAACGAGGTTTTCGTAGGAAATCGCCATGATGCGTTCACCGAAAATCCGATCCCAATGATTCATATATTGGCGATACAAGTTGGCCGAATGGGCAATCGCCCTTAGGTTCGAGGAATACCTCATGCCGAGTGCCGGAAATCGTCGTGTCCATTTGGACAACCCAACATCACGGGGATCGCGTAAGATATTGATAAATTTGGCGTTTGGAAAGGCGGCCGCCAAGAAACCAAGAAGTTGATAGTTGTGTGGCATCTTGTCGATGAACGCAGTTGCGCCATCTGGTAGTGGCGGCATCAAGTTGCAGTAATCCCGCGCAAAAGCTTTCGCGTCCTGTTCATTAAAGGACTTTTGATCATCAATAAAAGGTCGGGACAAATCCCCAGCCAGAGACAGCTCGCCGCAGCCGAAAACTTCATTTACTACGCTTAGCATCATTTCCATCAGCGTAGTACCCGAGCGAGGTTGCCCGACTACAAATATGGGCATCGGGGTCGAAGTTTCATCCGATTCAGGGAGCGTATTGTCGATTGGGAATAGGTTGCGAATGCGGTTCAGCTGATCTTCTTCTGCGGCGGGGTCGTAGGGGTTTACCTGATGTTGAGCGGTATTGGCGTGCGCGAACTGGGGCATTGCCGCAGCCAGACTATCCATACGGGATATCAAATGGGCCTTGGCGAACTCCAAGTCTACATCGGTGTGTGGCTGCGCGGCGATGGCCGTTTCAACATTGTTCAGCAGTTCTTGCGCTTCGTCTCGATCGGCCATCGTCGCCAATTGATGCAGGGTCTTTGCATGCTGGCTATCTGACTGCAAAACATCGTGGAGCATTTTCGTGCTGCCGTGGATATCGCCCGAATGACGCAGATCGATTGCCATTTGACAGGCGATTTCGGTATTGTCGGGGGCAAGCTCGTATGCGCGAGCATAATCAGCGGAACTTTGTGCTAAAAAACCGACGCGTCCGTAAGCGCGACCCCGGTTCAGGTATAACACCGGGTTTTCAGGTTCAGCAGTCAAACGCTGAGTCGTATAGTCGATGATCTGCCGACTATTGGTTCCTTTCATGCCGATCTCGTCAATGACCCTGGTTAGCTCGCTATTGTTTGGGAATTGCCTGAGCTTCTTTTCCGCGTAAGTCAGCGCTTGCGGAATTTGACCCGTCTGCATCAAGGCGTTTGCCAGATTTTCAGCGAATTGTGCGTCTTCAGGCTTAATTCGCGCGGCTTCGACGAAATGCGAAATCGACTGTCGATAACGTTCCATTTGTGTCAGGGCAAATCCCGCTATTGCGTGGTAATCCACATCATTAGGAAATTTCTTGGCACCAAGCTGCGCCTTTTTCACTGCCTGTGGAAATTTCCCAGACTTAAGATCACTTAACGCTTTGCTCTTTAGGGATTTCGCTGTTTGTTGTGCCATAGGGCGCATTTTCCGCGTACGTGCTGACAAGAATGGTTATCAAATCATTAACATGTGTGGAAGATTTGCAATAACACTTCCGAACGATGCGATGGCTCAGCTGTTCGCCGCACGTCCGGCCAACGATTTGCCGCATGTTCCCAATTTCAATGTGTGTCCAACGAACTTGGTGCACGTGGTGCGTTCATCGGACGGCGCGCGTCGTCTGGATGCGCTACGATGGGGGTTTCTGCCGCATTGGTACAAAACAGAAACTGCTGGGCCATTGTTGATCAATGCCCGGGCTGAGACCTTGGCCGACAAACCCGCCTTTCGCGCTGCTTGCCGCGAAAGGCGATGCCTGGTTGTTGCGACGGGTTTTTACGAATGGACTAAATCCGAGGATGGGCAAAGGTTACCATGGTACATCCACCGCCACGACAGCGGGGCCATCGCTTTTGCCGGCGTTTGGCAGGATTGGGGGCCTGAAACCGCACGGCAGAGAACCTGTGCGATCGTTACGACAGCGGCGAACAAAAAACTCGGCAATATTCACCACCGGATGCCTTTGATACTAGAGCCCGAGGATTGGGCGCTCTGGTTGGGGGAGGCCGGGAAAGGAGCTGCAAAACTTATGTGTCCGGGTGCAGAGGAAATTCTGGAATTCCATCGTGTCGGACGCGCAGTAAATTCCAACCGTGCTTCGGGACCGGGATTGATAGAACCTGTCCAAGGTGACTAACTGCAACTTTCCTTCTCGTCCTTGGCCGGATAGAGGATTGATATGGCCCTGAAATTTTCTGACCTGTCGCAACTCTATATGCATTCATTCGATGCCGTCATCGACGTGCGCAGCCCTGCGGAATTTGCCGAAGACCACTTGCCAGAGGCTATCAATCTTCCGGTTCTTGATAACGAAGAACGGGCCGCGGTAGGAACGATCTATGTGCAGCAAAACCCGTTTCTGGCGCGCAAGGTTGGTGCAGCGATGGTCTTCCGTAACGCGGCAGCTCACATCGAAAATAGCCTCAGTCATCACGAAGGTGGATGGAAACCACTTGTTTATTGCTGGCGGGGCGGGCAACGTTCCGGTTCATTTTCATGGATGTTGCAGCAGATTGGATGGCGCGCCGAAGTCATTGAAGGTGGCTATCGAAGCTACCGACGCCTTGTAAATAAGTACTTATACCAAGACCCATTACCCCTTAGGATCGTGGCATTGGACGGAAATACAGGGACCGCCAAAACAGAACTCCTGCAATTGTTACAGACGCTTGGAATACAAGTTCTGGACCTCGAAGGGCTGGCCAACCATCGCGGATCTCTATTGGGTGAAAGACCGGGTGGGCAACCAACCCAAAAGGCCTTTGAATCTGCTCTGGCTAAGAAATTGTGTGAAATGGACAAAAATCGACCTGTCGTGGTCGAGGCAGAATCTTCTAAAATTGGCAATTTGTTGTTGCCCCCAACATTTTGGACCGCATTGTGCAACGCACCGCGTATTTTGGTTTCGGCCCCTATTGAGTTGCGCACTACTTATCTGGTCAAAACCTACGATGATATACTTTCGGACCATGAGCGCCTGCGAGATCGGTTGTCGCCATTGCGCTTCCATCGTGGTCATTCGGTTGTAGACAGTTGGCTTGCAATGATCGAGTCCAATGACAAACACGCTTTGACCCGCGCTTTGATGGAGCAGCATTATGATTTGGCATATGCCAAGTCACGCCGCTGTCAGCGTGCGGAAATAATTGCAAAGATCGAATTGGCCACACTGGATAACAATGGGCTAGCCACGGCTGCAAGCCGGGTTCAAGAAGTTCTTGCTCAACTCTGAAGCCGCAGGCCGGGGGCGCTGTTAAGGTGCCCGATAATCGCGGCCGTAAACCCAGCCCGCAGCAACTGGTCCAACAATGCTTCTGCCTCAACAGCCTTTACCGCAGCTAGCAATCCGCCTGCGGTTTGCGGATCGAACAAGATATCCGCATTACTACCTCCGGGCAGCTCGGGCGTGATCAACCTGTTTTCTGGAAATATTGTCGACCGTATGCCTTGTTCACTGAGTTCAGCGGCACCGGCCATAAACGGCACGGATTCAAGGATTATCGTGGCGCCACAGCTAGCGGCAGCGCATATTCCCTGCAGGTGCCCAGCCAGGCCAAACCCGGTTACATCGGTCATAGCACTTGCTTGGGTCAGAATGGCAGACGCGGCACCCTGTGGTTGCGCCATCAATCCGTAGGCTTCTGCCATCCAGGTACCTTTGGCCTTACCCGCCATTTCAGCAGCCATCAGAACACCACTTCCCAACGGTTTGGTCAGGATCAAAACGTCATTGGGTTGTGCCCCAGATAAGGTAATCGGCTTTTTGTCGCACAGTCCGGTTAGGGTGAATCCGATTGTCATCTCGTCACCCAATGAGCTGTGACCGCCCACAATTTCTGCCCCTGCGTTACGCATAACGTCGGTAGCAGTTTCCATAATCTCGGACATTGTGCGGCGCTGCAGATCAGGCGACATTCGCGGAAGGATAATCGTTGCAGTCGCAGCCTGTGGTGCGGCCCCCATAGCCCATATGTCACCCAGAGCATGGACAGCAGCTATACGCGTCATCAGGACGGGATCAAGAACGAAGCCGCGCAGATGATCCGAGGTCATGACTTGGTGAACCCCTCCTGTCGTCAGTAACGCTGCATCGTCGCCGGGCAGGGGTGTTATGTCCTCTCGTTTAGGCGGTGGCAGGTTCCGAAGTGAGGTCCGCAAAGCATTTCGCCCAACCTTGGCGCCGCAACCGCCGCACATAGGTTTGTCACCCAACGCCTCACGTAGACCGGCAGCGCGTTGCCTTGGAAGGGCCAAAGCCTTCATTTGGGGTAAATCTCGGAACCGGTTCATAAAACTCTGATCGATGTGGTTTTTCCAAACCCACATCAACGGACCACTAAAAGACGTGCCAAACCGTTCGCCCAGCGCTGACTTGCCGCCAAGTGAAATCAACTTGAGGTAGTCTTTTTGCGGTCTATAACGACGCATTCGTCCTGAACCAAGAGCCGCCCGTAAGTTGTTGTATAGAACCGGAGCCTCTCGTACCGCGAAAACGCCAGCCTTGGGGCGAGGGTTATGCGCTAAATGGGCACAATCGCCAGCCGCGAAAATCGCGGTGTTACTCGATTGAAGGTGCGCGTCGACGCGGATGTATCCGCTATCCAGCGCTAGTCCAGTTCGGGCCAACCAATCATAAGGTCGAGCACCTGCGGCTCCAGTGACAAAATCAGCTGGGATGCTTCGGCCATCCACGAACTTAATTCCTTCCTTTGTAACCTCTGCGATCTTCGCGTTTTCGACGACTTCAATCCCAAGCCCTTTCATGTTTTGAAGGATAGTCGCAGTGGTTTTAGGGGCAGTAGAATTCAGCACGCTTGCATGATCTATCAATGTGACGCGCGACTCTCGTCCTTTTGCGCTCAGCGCATGGGCCATGGCCATGGCCAGCTCGACCCCGGCAACGCCACCGCCAATAACGGCGACGGAAGCGGGGCCATCACCTTCCAAATACTGACCCCAATTTGCGGCAAATTGGCCAAGCGGTTTGGCCGGAACAGCGTAATCGGCGAAACCGGGAAATTCCGGCATTTCCGAAGTTATCCCGACATTCACCGAAGCTACATCAAATGCTATCGGCGGGCGGTCTGGAACGTGAACCAGTCGCTCATCGGTGTCTATGCCGTCCACAGCCCCTAACACAATGCGAGCACCGGCAAATCTGGCCAGTTGAATTAGGTCTATATCCAGCTCGACCCTATCGTAATGGCCGGCTACGAACCCAGGCAGCATCCCTGAATAAGGTGCAGTCGGACCAGGATTTATTACTGTTACCCGAACACCGGGCAACGGGTTCATACCCCACTTTCGCAGTAACAAGGCGTGAGTATGGCCTCCGCCAATCAAGACCAAATCACGGGTCAAAGGCAGCGGAGGAGTGTGCATTGGAGTTACTTCGCGCTGTGCTCGGGCACGTCTTCGACCTGTTCAACCGCATGAGTTGCCCACAGTTCATCCTCGCCCGCATCCGGCAGATCGACGGGCTTTTCATGCCTGTGTATATGCCACTTGGCAATAAACAGGGCCGTGATCGGAGCCGTAAGGAACAAAAACAGGGTAATAAGCAATTCGTGTAAAGACAGCTGTCCTTCGATCAAACCTGAGTGAAAAATAGATGCAAGCAATACGCCGCCGACGCCCAGAGTTGTCGCCTTGGTTGGCGCGTGCAGACGGGACATTGGGTCTTTCAGTTTTATCATTCCAAACGACCCGACAAAGCCAAAGATACCTGAAACGATTAAGAAAAATGAGATGAGGATTTCGAACAGGAACTGCATCATAACCTCACTCGATAATGTTGCCGCGCAGCATAAACCGCGCGTAGGCCACTGTAGAAACGAAACCAAGCATTGCGATTATCATGGCAGCCTCGAAAAATATTTCTGTGCCCAACCTGAGTCCATAAAGGATTATCAAGGCGATCGTATTGATTACCATAGTGTCGAGCGCCAGAACGCGGGTGCCAACACCCTCGGCGCTGATGATCCGCCAAAGGCACAAAATGATCGCCGCGCCAAAACAAGAGAAAGCAAAGTAAGTCGCATAGGTGATCATTCGAAAATCTCCTTTAGGCGGCGTTCGTAGCGTTGTTTGATTTGATCACGAACCGCATTCGGGTCGGGGCTATCAAGACAATGAACCAAAAGGTTGTGACCTTGTGCCGACAGGTCGCAACTGACAGTGCCGGGCGTCATTGTAATTGTTCCAGCCAGAACAGTGATTGCCTCGGGCGTTCGCAATTCCAACGGGATAGACACCCAGTTAGGTTGTCGGTCAGCATTGCGTTTGAAAAGTATGATGCGGGCAACTGTGATGTTGGCAATGACAATATCCCAAAGAACGACCAGCATGTACTCTACCACCATCGGCCAGTTACGCAGTTTCGGTCTGTCCGGCCAATAGGGTTGCGTAATGAATGGAATAATAATTCCGAGGATCAAACCAAAAACCAGCGAGTTCAGCGAAGGTTTGTTCGCCAAAAGGATCCAAACCAACGTCAAAAGAAATGTCAGGTGAGGGTGGGGGAATATACGGCGGAGCAGTTTCATCACTGTTCTCCTCCTAATACAGCCGAAATGTAGTTTTCGGGCGTGAACAATTGCTCAGCCGTGTTGCTGGCGTATTGAAGCGCAGGACCCGCAAAAAGGGTCAACAGGACAAGCCCTAAAACTAGTCCAAAAACGGCTGAAAAAGTCAAACCGGGCATAGGTTCGGGTGCAGGCGGATGCGGAATTTCTTCCTGATTTTCTGGGTCGGCCTCAGTGTTGTGTTGGGCGTCATGGCTTTTCCAGAAAATCAATGACCCGGCTCTGGCGAGGCCCACAATGGTCACGAAGGATCCGATCAGGATCACGGCCCATACAGCATGGGTGTTGGAAGCATCGCGCGTGGCATCAAGCACCAGCAACTTGCCAATGAAACCGGACAATGGCGGCATTCCGGCCATAGCGATGGCGCCCACAAAAAACAGCGCCGCAATCAACCCGCCTTGCGGCATTGGTGCCACGGGTCTGATCGCACCGGTCTGGCGTTGCATCACCAAATCGGCGACAAGGAACAACAAGGCGGTCGCCAGTGTCGAGTGGAAGACGTAATAAAGCGCCGCAGCGGTTGCGGCCTCATTAAACAGCGATATGGCGATCAAAAGGGTTCCCATCGACGCGATGGCACAAAAAGCAACCATGCGTGCAATATGCTGTGATCCAAGTATACCGATTGTGCCGACGGCCAGCGTCAACAACGCTGCTGGCACCAACCATTCTCCAGCTAACCCCTCCGAAACAGGGAGCTCTGGCCCAAACACGAGAGTATACACCCGAAGGATAGAATATGCGCCGACTTTGGTCATAATCGCAAAAAGAGCCGCGACTGGTAAGGGCGCGTTTGCATAGCTGGAAGGAAGCCAGAAATGCAGTGGCAGAACAGCGGCCTTGATACAGAACACCAACAGTAACAGGACTGCACCAACCCGCAATAGCGCAGTATCTTCAGGCGGAATTTCAGCTACGCGCACCGCAAGGTCCGCCATGTTCAGGGTTCCCGTCACCGCGTATATCGTGCCCAGAGCAAACAGAAACAGGGTCGAACCCAACAGGTTATAAGCTACATATTGCACTCCCGCCTTTAGTCGGATCGCGCCGCCGCCATGTGTCATCAACCCGTAAGATGCGATCAGAAGCACTTCGAAAAAGACAAATAGGTTGAATGCGTCTCCGGTCAGGAAAGCACCGCATACGCCCATCAGCTGAAACTGGAACAGCGAGTGGAAGTGTTTTCCCCTATCATCCCAACCCGACGCTATTGCATATAAGACGATCGGCAGGGCCAGCAGTGCTGTCAGCAGGACCATCATGGCGGACATACGGTCCAATACTAAGACAATACCAAAAGGTGCGGGCCAATTTCCCAGCTCGTAGACTTGAATTACATCGCCACTTGCCTGGGCCGTGATGGTCAACGCGATTCCCAGCAGTCCCACAACCCCAGCTACGGAAAATATACGTTGGAGATCAAGGTGGTAGCGCAGGACCATAATTATAAATGGGGCCAGGATCGCGGGGAGGACGATCGGCGCAACGATCCAGTGGTTCATGCGTCATCTCCCGGCGCATCCACAACGTCCTGCGCCGTCATGTCGATGTGGTCATCTTTTGATGACAAATAGGCACTTAACGCGATCATCACGATAACGGCCGTCATTCCAAAGGATATCACGATTGCTGTAAGCACAAGCGCCTGGGGCAGTGGATCGGTGTACGGGACATCTTTGTACTTGTTTAGAACCGCTGGCGCATTGAGTGCCAGCCTGCCGGTAGCGAACAGGAATACGTTGACAGCATACGTAATGAGCGACAGACCCAGAATAACCGGAAAAGTCCTGCGACGAAGGATCAGGAAAATACCAGCGGCAGTCATGACGCCAACGGCAGAGGCTACAAGCGCTTCCATCAGGCCTGCTCCTTTTCATTTTCATCTTCCGGCGGATCATCCCGCAGCGGGTTGATATCCATCGGAAATTCTTGGGCCATGCCCGGTTGCCACGCAAATCGGGACAGGCTGTCCAGCGCCAACATAACGGCACCAAGAACTGCCAGGAAAACACCGGTATCGAACAAGATTGCGGTGGCCCATTCGAACTCTTCAAGAGGTGGCCAGTGGATATAACCAAAGTCGCTGGTCAGGAACGGACGTTCATTGAACCATGCCCCCAGACCGGTGGCAGCAGCAATGAGAACACCCCAACCGATAGTTCCGTGATAATAGAACCTTTGGCGCTCTATAGCCCAGGTATAGCCGCTGGCCATGTATTGCATCAGGAATGCGATCGCCACGATCAGGCCGGCGATAAAACCTCCGCCGGGCTGATTGTGGCCGCGGAAAAAGATGTAAGCACCAACCATCAAGGCAATCGGCATCATAACCCTGGTTGCAACAACCATCATCAGCGGGTGCGAGTCCCCGGATTGTGGCCAATGCGGTTTGCGGTTCAAAAGGTAGGCGCGCACGTTGGTGCTAAGAACAGCTTCGGTGAGCGCAAAAATGATGAGGGCAGCGATACCCAGTACGATGATTTCGCCAAATGTATCAAAACCCCGGAAATCTACCAAAATCACGTTGACCACATTGGTACCCCCGCCGCCTTTGTAAGAGTTCGCCAGATGGAATTCCGAAATTGTCGGAAAGGCGAAATCGCGCATCATCAGGGCATAAATCAACCCACCCGCGCCAATTCCGGCCACTACTGAGATTACGGCATCTCGCCAACGGCGCGGCGCCGTACTGTCCCATGGTGTTTCGGTAGGTAGAAAGTTCAGCGACAGCAACAGCAGGATCATCGTGACAACTTCGACCGAGATCTGGGTCAGCGCCAAATCTGGTGCCGAAAGATAGTTAAACGCCATTGACACGATTAGACCGACAACACCGATAAGAACCAGCGATAGCAGCCGGTTGCGGTGGAACCACATAATCGCCAGCGTTGCACCAACAAGGCAAATCCAACCAATAATTGGAATGGTTTGCGCAGGCAGAGGAACACGCGTCTCAACTCCGATCGTTCCACTGGAATATGCGTAAATTCCAAGCCCAACAGTAAAGATCACAAAGATGACCGCGTAGCGGCTTAAAACACCATTGTGCAGTTCGTCTGTGATCCATCGGCTTAGCTTTGTCAGCGCGAGTATGACCGCGTCAAAGATGGTCTTGGCTTCTGGGCGGGGTAGTACGTTCCACAGATGGTCTGCTCGGCGGTAGAGCGACAACAGGAAAAGACCGCCAAGAACCGCGACAATCGACATGTAAAGTGCCGGGGTAAAACCATGCCAAAGCTTCAGCGAGTAATAAGGTAGTTTTTCTCCGCCAATAACCGCACTGGAGACAACTGCAACCAGAGGTCCGACAATGGCGTTGGAGTACAATCCGATGAGAACAACCAGAACTACAAGAAACGCAGGCGCTAGCCATAATCCGACCGGAGGGTCATGAGGGTGATGCGGATAATCGTCCCTTTCTGGTCCCAAGAAAACATGACCGACGAACCGGAATGAGTACGCAGCGGAAAACAAGGCGGCTAAAAGGGCAAGCCCGGGCACAAGGTAGTGAGAGTTCAGCCACGTTGTGTGGACCGTTTCCTCAAGCATCATTTCTTTTGAAAGGAAGCCGTTCAATGGCGGCAAACCCGCCATGGAAAGTGCCGCGATTGTTCCGATTGTAAACGTGATTGGCATCAGGTGGCGTAATCCACCCAAACGTTTAATATCGCGCGTTCCGGTTTCGTGATCGACTATCCCGGCAGTCATAAAAAGTGCAGCCTTGAAGGTCGCGTGGTTTATTATGTGAAACACGGCTGCTACAGCGGCAAATTTGGTGCCGAAACCCAGCAGCATTGTGACCAGCCCCAAATGCGAAACGGTCGAGAACGCCAGCAGCGCCTTCAAGTCATCCTTGAACAGTGCAATGACCGCCCCGATCAGCATCGTTACCAGACCTGTTGTCGCAACGATGTAAAACCAAGCATCGGTCCCAGCCAGTACTGGCCACATCCTTGCCATCAAAAATAGGCCAGCCTTCACCATAGTGGCAGAGTGCAGATAGGCCGAAACGGGGGTTGGCGCGGCCATGGCGTGCGGAAGCCAAAAATGAAACGGAAACTGTGCCGATTTCGTAAAACAACCTAAAAGGATAAGGATCAGTGCCGGAAGGTAATAGGGCGAGGACTGAACGAGTTCTTTGTTCTGCAAAATAACGCTGAGGTCGTAAGAGCCCACAATGTTACCTAGTATCAACATACCAGCAATCATCGCGAGACCACCTGAACCTGTGACGGCCAATGCCATCCGAGCACCCTGTCGACCCTCGGGCAGGTGCTTCCAATATCCGATCAGCAAGAATGAACTTAGCGATGTAAGCTCCCAGAAAATAAGCAGAAGAAGGATGTTGTCGGAAAGAACGATCCCGACCATAGCACCCTGGAAAAGCAGCAGATAAGTGTAGAACTGCCCCATCGGGTCTTCGCGCGACAGGTAAAACCGCGCATACAAAATAATCAGCAGCCCGATCCCAAGTATCAACAAAGCAAACAGGAAACCTAAACCGTCCAGCATGAAGTTTGCGTTGAGACCCAGCCCCGGTATCCAGTCGAACCGGGCGGTGACAATTTCACCCCGCATAACGCTTGGAATGTGGATCAAAAGTCCCATTAAGGCCAAAAAAGTCGTCAAGCCTGCTGCGGAGGCTGCCGCGTTGCGTCCCGCGCGGATCAGCAAAGCGGGAAAGACAGCTCCAAGAAATGGAAGGGCCGCGATAAGGAATAGGGACAATTGCGATACTCCGGTCTGAGCGGTCAGTTTGGTCCAAATTAGTACGGATAATTTTATGACTGTCCAGATATTGCAAATTTTTCATTGCGTTCTAAGGCAAGGCTTCAGTGCAGCGTACAAGGAAATTTTTCTGACGGGAACTTGATGCGTTTGACGCAAATCTCTGACGGCAAATGGAAACGCGATATGGTAGAGTTCGTTTTGTCGAGACAGGAGGTTATTGCGTGAAGCAATTGACAAAACGGACGCGAAGATGGGTTATTCTGGGAACCGGTGCGGCAATTGCCGGTGGCATTGCAATTCGCGAATACCGTTTTACCCCGCAAGATTATCCGGGAGAACAACTCGCGGTCGCGGACGCCCACGAACGGGCCGTATCCGGTGACATTTTGTTGTTAGACATTCGGACACCAAAGGAGTGGCGGTCGACCGGAATCGGCGAGGGCGCGTATCCGCTAGATATGCGGCGCGAAGATTTTTCCCAAGTACTGACCGATCTTTTGGAGGGTGATCAAAACAAACCTGTAGCACTAATTTGTGCACGCGGGGTTCGCTCTGCACGACTCAGCAACAAACTGACCGAAGCTGGATTCGTCAGGATTATCGACGTGCCCGAGGGCATGTTGGGGTCTGCTGCCGGGCCAGGATGGGTCCGCGCTGGATTGCCGGTCAAAAATTACGAGGAAAATGTTTGATGGCAGTAAAACCATTTTTGGTGGCTTGTATTGCTTTGTCGGCACATTCTGCGAATGCCGCGTGCGACGCAGAAAAAGGGATGTGTGAGACCGCAAATGGCGGGTATCAGATCGAACTGCCAGACGCGGAAAGTCCGCCGTTATTAGTTTTTTTGCACGGATATGGAGGAACAGGCACTGGAACGATGAAAAATCGGGGCATGGTCGAACCCCTCTTAGAAAGGGGCTATGCGGTGATGGCTCCGGAAGGTGCAATGCGCAATGGACGGCAAAGCTGGAATTTTTTTCCCGGTTGGGAAGGGCGCGACGAAACAGCATTTTTAACCGAAGTGGTTCAGGATGCCGCTGACCGTTTCGGAATAGACACCACTCGGGTCTTGTTGGGCGGATTTTCTGCGGGTGGGTTCATGGTCAATTACCTGGCTTGCCATGCACCCGGAACGTTTTCGGCCTATGTTCCCGTCTCAGGCGGGTTTTGGCGTCCGCATCCCGAAGAGTGCAATGGTCCTGTGCGATTGTTTCACACCCATGGTTGGACCGACAACGTAGTTCCATTAGAGGGGCGCATATTGGGCGGAGGCCGCTTCCATCAGGGTGATATTTTTGTGGGCCTGGAAATCTGGCGCGAGGCCAACGAATGCGCGGATACAAAGCCAAGCGGGTTTGGAACAACTGACCAGTTCATGCTCCGAAAATGGAATGGTTGCGCCGATGGTGCCGCGTTAGAGTTTGCTCTTTTCCCCGGCGGTCATAATGTACCTCAGGGATGGGCCGACATGGTGTTAGATTGGTACGAAGGTTTACCCGGAAGCTGATTATTCAGCCGGGTTTAACGTTTGTTTTCCTTCGAGTAGGCGCCTGAGTTCGTTTCTGTGCTGACGGGCAGATCGCGTAATAGCGGGCTCTTTGAAATCTTCGCGTGTTCCTACCATGTGGCGGGCGGCGCCCACGGAAACACCGCTGAACGCAGATAGCGGAATGGCCATCGCCAAGCTTATCGCAATTGGCGCCAACCAAACCGACACAAGGCCGGCCACGATTCCTGCGGCTAAGAACAAACCGCTGATTGTCTCCAATGCATGGCAGAACGCGAGAGTCCGCAGGCTGTAAGAACCGCCGTCGCGGACCTGCGGTGACCAACCACGCTGAATGCCCAAAACTGTCCGAAAAACAGCGATCATTTGCTGCACCATAAGGATCGGGGCGTAAAGGATTGACAGTACGACTTCGGAAGCGAAAGAAACGGCAAATCGTACCCCACTGCCGAATTCGGTGTATCGCACCCCGCTTAATGGCAAAGCGAGGACACCGAGGATTTTGGGCGCAAGAAGCATGCCGTACATCACGAGAATGATCAGAACGTGGCGTGTTTCAGACATCTCGGGCCATTGGGGAAATAACGGGTTGTCAGGACTGAAGTAATGAAGAACTGACGCGTCCTTGCCTTGACCGATAACGGCCCACATGACCAACAGAGCGAACCAGAGCGGGGACATCAGGTAGCCAACGGCTCCGTGGAACATATGGAAGCGTGACACCGCGCGAAACCCGGTCGAGCCCAGCAGCTTTAGGTGCTGCAGATTGCCCTGGCACCAACGACGATCACGCATTGCATGGTCGATAAGGGTAGGGGGCGTTTCTTCATATGAGCCGCGAATACGCGGTAGAAACCGAACGCCCCAACCTGCACGCCGCAGCAATCCAGCCTCGACAAAATCGTGGCTCATAATCAGCTTTTCCTGGCCATTGATCGATCTTATCTTTGGCAGGCCGGCGCAATTCGCGAACGCCTTTGTTCGTATGATCGCATTGTGGCCCCAATAATTGCCTTCTTGTCCGCACCAACGGGCCAAACCTTCAGCAAATGCTATGCCGTAAACCCCGTTGGCAAATTGCTGCATGCGAGCAAAGACTGATTGCGCTCCGATCAGCTGTGGATAGCTCTGGATCAGACCAGCGCCGGTGTCTCGAGCCAATGAGTCAGTCAAGCGCATAATGGCGCGACCAGTCATCAGGCTGTCCGCATCCAAAACCAGCATTGCATCCCAATCTGCACCCCAACGGTTTACCCAGTCGCCAATGTTGCCAACCTTGCGGTCGGTGTTTTGTTCGCGCCGACGGTAATAAAGTTCTAGCCCAGGCGCCAATCTCGTGCGCAGTGCTTCGATACTAGCCTGTTCCTGTGCCGCGATTTCGGGGTCTCGGGTGTCCGACAGAATAAACATCGCAAAGTGATGCTGCCCGCTGCGTTCGCGCAACTCTTCCAACATGGTTCGGGCATTGCCCAGAACAAACCAAGGAACCTCATTATAAATCGGCATTAAAAGAGCTACGCGCAGCGGTTCAGGGCGGCCTTCGCGTTTAGATATTTCCAGTCGCGACAAGGAAATCATGCCGAGCAAAACCGTGCATACGGTGAAGGAAATCCAAAAGAAGTTGAACGATATCAATGCAAGCAAGATGCCTTCGATCAGGTTTATCCCTTCGGCAGCGAACCAATCGGACATTACCCACAAAAGGGCCAGGGTCGCCGCCATTGCTGGCGAAAAGGCGAGAGCCCGCCAAAACCCTATCAATTGATTATTTGGTGCGTAAGGAACGTGAGAATCCCGAAAATCAGCGCCGAAATTCTGCGCTGGCATCGCCAGAGGTGCTTCTGGCGGCATTATCTGCAAATCGCGATTCATGCAGTCCATCTGTACAGCCAGACTTCGGATGCAGGCTGTTTGCCGACCAGTAGCTGCGCACGTAATTCTACGTGGTCCCGATCGCCAGGTTCGAACGAGAATGCAAGCCGAACACCGCCTGTGTCTGGGTTGCGTTGCAGTACCCCATCAGAGGTTTTGGCATGGGGTGAGTTGGCAAAGATCGAGACCGCACTGAGGTCTTCAAACAGGTCGCTGGCCTCAAAATCGATTACGGCAAGACGCCCGTCGCCAAAAGTGTTTTCACCCATCGCCGTGTTGATGACTCGGGGCATTGCGGTGCGCTGAGGTTCTTCCCCCCAGACCAGCATGTAGGAAAGATCGACCTGTGATCCGGCTGCATAGGGCTGGGCAGGGCGCCAATAGGCTACGATGTTGTCATAAATCTCTTGATCCGCAGGGATTTCAACCAATGTTACGGAACCCTTGCCCCAATCACCTTTGGGTTCCACCCACAAGCTGGGTCGCTTGTGATACAGCGCCTCTAGGTCGGCATAGTCCGAAAATTTCCTTTTTCTTTGCAATAGACCGAACCCCAGCGGGTTTTGATCTACGAATGAAGAAATCTGCAGGCGCGCCGGATTGGCCAAAGGCCTCCAAATCACTTCCCCAGCACCATTCCGGATAAGCAGGCCGTCACTGTCGTGTACTGCGGGGCGAAAATCGTCGAACAGGCTGTGATTGGTCTGATCGAACAGGAACATAGATGTGCCTGGGGCGATTCCAACATGGGGCAGTTCCTTGCGTGGGAAAAGTGTCGCCTCGACATCCATAACACAATCAGAACCAGCGGAGACTTTGAAACGATATGCTCCGGTTACGCTTGGACTATCCAATAGTGCGTGGACAACCATCTCTCGCTGCCCGGGTTCGGGACGCTCCAGCCAGAAACGAATGAATTCAGGAAATTCCTCGCCGTCTGGATCTCCTGTTTTCAGGGCTAAACCCCGAGCCGACAGGCCATAGACTTCGTTCAAGCCAATGGCTCGGAAATAGCTAGCGCCCTGAAATACACAGAATTCATCGGTCTTGCCGGGGCGGTGCATTTCCGTGCGCAGGCGTAGGCCGGAAAATCCCAGGGTGTCATCGATAGGCAATTGCGGCACATCTTTGGACTTGTCGAACATGTCCAAATCGAATGCAACCGGGGAAGCCATGCCGCGTTCTACAGTCAAGACCTTTACGGTGCGTGGAAAGTAGAGGCCCGGTGTGAAGAAATCGACGTTAAACGGGGTCTCTGTCTCGTACCAAAGCGCGCGATCAAGGCGAAACCGGATTGAACGGTATTGTTGATAAGTCAGATCCTGCCACTCTTGCGGGACCATCTCGCGTTCGGCATAAGGGCGACTAGCCAGATCACGAGCCAATGCAATGACATCTCTTCGGTCAAAGGGCACTTCGCCTCCTGTGGCGAACGCTGACGGAGCCATGGCCAGAGCAGTACTAGAAGCCAGAAATGCGCGACGTGTGAAATTCATTTTTTCGATTTCCATGGGTGTGATTTGAACCACGCGGCCAGATAGGCCACGCCGATGATCATGGCAAAGCCAATCAAGTTGGCGGCGAATACGCTGGCAACATCCCGCCCAGTCTGATCCAAGCCGACGCCTATAAGTCGAGCTGCAGCCATGGAAAACACAAAGACGGCGAGAGATTGCTGCCCGACCTTGGAGATCACGGCCATAAGCCATTGCCAGATGCGCGCACCTGCACTGTGCCCAGTGGCGATCAGGCGGTGCCCATGTTCACCTGCAGCAACCCAACCCAGATAGGCCAATGAAAGGAAATGGATATAGCGGAACAAGCCAAAGTCTGTCTTGTTGCGTAATTCTTTAGTTTGCGGCCAAACATCGCGAATGCTATCCGCCACACCAGGGGCGATGCCGTCGATCCACATAAAGACTTTCCAGGAACCGAATGGCATCGACAAGATCAGAAATGCCACCGATGCCCAAATCAGCGTCTTCGAGACCGGAGGTGCGGGTATCCAACCCCGCATGAAGGCAAAACCGGTGAAAAACAGCAACTGCCAGCCGAACGGGTTGAAAAACCATTGGCGATCCGACCAAGGCTCAGCGGGTAAAGCAAGAACACCAAATTGCGCCACCAACCATACTGTGGCGGAAGTTAAGGCTACGGCCCAAAAACCAATTCGATAAAGCCCCATGAACAAAGGCATCATGGCAAGGACGACCAGGTACATTGGCAAAATGTCAAAATAGTTCGGGACATATGTCAGAGTGAACAATCCAACCATCTGGGGCATCGGGTCATTAAAAAAATGCTGCAGGTTTAGCGATGACACATAAGACTTTTCAAACAGTCCGGATTGATCCAGTGCAGCCATAGACATGGCAACAAAGAAAAACAGACAGATGTGAGCCCAGTAAACCTGCCAGATGCGAAACGCGACGCGCGCGGTGCCTAGCAACCACCCTTTGCGCATGAACGCACCGCCAAATGCAATAGCCGAGGCCATGCCCGAACAGAAAACAAATATTTCAGTCGCATCGGAGTAACCAAATCGTGCAGGAATCCATCTGGCCCAAGGGTCGTTAGGAATATGTGCGATCAGGATAATGAACATCGCGATTCCACGATAAAAATCCAGCCTTGGATCGCGCGTTCTAGCAGGGGTCGCGGCCGAAACCGAAACCTGCGCGAAATCAGAAGCGG
Organism: Ruegeria sp. YKSD179; assembly: GCF_059612885.1. NCBI lineage: Bacteria > Pseudomonadati > Pseudomonadota > Alphaproteobacteria > Rhodobacterales > Roseobacteraceae > Ruegeria > Ruegeria sp. YKSD179. The sequence goes on from NZ_JBXWRL010000012.1 coordinate 53,417, forward strand.
GCGAAACGGTCGCCATACGTTTTCTGTCCTTCTTAGTCTACTTTGTCATTCTGCCGGGACGCTTTGGACGTCGCCGTTATTGCGGGCGGCTTCAATCAATTCGCGACGTGCAAGTGCATAATTGTCCTCGCCGCCTGCTCGTTTCATACGTCGGTCATCTAAAATTCGTTCTGCGTCGTCCAGACGTCCTGCACGCAGGCCGGAATCGATTGTAATCCGTTCAAAGATGTCACGTTGCGCGTGGCTCCCACCAGCCCGTTGCATTGATCCGCGTACGGCGCTCAGGTATTCGAAGGCCGCTCCGTACCGCCCGTCGCCAAATGCTTCAAGCCCCTTGGCGGCAGCTACGCCCGGATCAGCCATTCGGCCGGTAACGTCATCTTCTGCCGTGCTTGCGTCTTTGTGGATGCGGTGCAAAATTTTGGCTGTCGCGTCCTGTCGGTTGTCGCCGGTCAGAGCTAACAGGTAATGCAAGTCCGCAAATATCAGGCAGCCATCTTCTGTTCTTGTGGCACTCAGGTCGGCCAACTCCTCCCAGCGGTTTCCGACGTTCACACCCTCAAGCTCTAGGCGCGAAAGCAGTGAAGTGGCGTTCGAGATGTCGCGATAGTCATCTGTCTTGTCCTGGCGAATCTGTTGATCATAAAGATCAATCACCTCATCGACCTGTCCCAAGTCTAAGTGCATCAAGGCTTTGTGCCACCAGACGTGATAGCGAAAGTTGTTGCAGTGGGCCCATGCATCTTCACGTCCAGCCAGCCAATTTAGTCCCAAAGCCGCGTTGCCGGTCATGTCATGGACATGCGCCACCGCATGCAATCCCCAGGCGTCGTCCGACACCATCCATAAGGCTTGGCGACCAGCAATTTCGGCTTTTTCGTAAGCCCCTGTTTCTTCCAGAGCAAAGGCATGGCAGCCCAGCAGATAACCGCGCCCTGCATGATCGGGCGCATAAGCGGGCATAACCCGTTCAATCGACCGTCTCATTCCGTTCGAGTCGCCCAAAACGAAGCGGATCGCGTGGCTGAGCTTCATCGCCAGCGTATCTTCGCGGTGGTTGCGCAGGATTGCTTCGAACTTTTGGACGGCTTGCACATGTTGCCCGTCTAAACACAGTTTCAAGGCTTCCATGTAAAGTTGTTCGCGCTCAGTAACAGGTTGACGTTCCGCTGCGCATTGGGCCGCCGACAACGCTTCGACCGCAACGGGCAGCATTTCGCGGCGGCCAAGCAGAACCATGAATAATCCTTTAACCGCGTGACCCAGTGCAAAATCCGGCTCAAGCTCGAGAACCTTACCCAAATGCTGAGGTGTGACCGCAGCATGGGCCATGAACCCAAGAAGAACGCCATTCCACGCGTCGACACTCGCCGGCTGCGTCAAGGTGTTCATCTGTCCGAAAACGTCTTGCTTCATGCTTGGGTCCAATCCGATTGAGGTATCTGACACATTTCGATTTATCAGAGTGTGCAGCGGCGTCGTAACAGTATCGACCCTGCTCTCGAATTGGTGAAAGTTCGTGTATGGAAAAAGCGAATAAAACCGCCGATTCAACGACATGTTTCAGCAACTTGCTGCCGAATTAGGCAGAGTGTTTCAATCCTCAAAGGGGTTTTGAGCACTCAAAACAGCATCTGTATCGGCCCCGCAAACGGGTGGGGCGCTGCGATAGGTGACAGGTGTCCGCGAAAAGTTAAGCGGATTTCCAATCAGGTTCACGGAACCTGGTTCGGCCTGCATCTTGATCTGCATTTGCCGTGCGGAGACCTGTTCTGTCGCAAAGACTTGATCAATAGATTGAACCGGTCCTACTGGCACCTTCAGTGCTTCCAGACCACAAATAACAGCGTCTGTATCTCGGCCTCGGACAGCAGGGCGCAGCACTGCGTTCAATTCCTCGCGGTGTTCCAGTCTGGACGGGTTGGTTGCGAACCGCGGGTCCACCGCAAGGTCTGGCCTTTCCAAAAACTGGCAAAACCTTTGAAACTGGCTGTCATTCCCTACCGCCAAAATAACATGACCGTCTGCGGTTTCGTAAACGTCGTAGGGCACAATGTTTGGGTGCCCGTTGCCGCGCCGTTGTGGTACATCGCCGGAGGTCAGATAATTTACCCCTTCATTGATCAACCAAGCAACTTGCGTGTCAACCAGAGCCAAATCTATTTGTTGGCCCTCGCCGGTAAGATCGCGGTGGCGCAAAGCGGCGAGAATTCCGACGCATGCGTACATGCCGCACATTACGTCGGCAATCCCGACACCTACCTTCATCGGCGCACCGCTAGGGTCCCCGGTCAACGACATGACACCGCCATAACCTTGTGCCATCAGATCGTAGCCGGGTTTTGAAGCGTTTGGACCAGTCTGCCCATATCCAGAGATTGAGCAATAGACGAGGCCGGGAAACTCTTGCGAAATAGTCTTGTAGTCTAAACCATATTTGGCCAAACCGCCCGGTTTGAAGTTTTCAATCAAAATGTCCGCGTGTGAAGCCAAGCGCCGAATTTGCGCCTGCCCCTCTGGTGTAGCAATATCCAATGCCACCGACTTTTTATTGCGGTTCGATGACATAAAGTAAGCGCTCAGGTCCGAGCGGTTGCCCTCGGCATCTTCGACATAAGGCGGCCCCCACTGACGTGTATCATCGCCCCTAGTCGCAGGGTTTTCAATTTTTATGACGCTGGCACCCAAATCACCCAGCAATTGTGTGCAAGTAGGTCCAGCCAATATGCGAGACAGGTCCAGAACCTTAACACCTTTCAATGGGCCTTCAGATGCGGCCATCGTAACCTCCGCGGTCGATTTCAGCTGCAATCACGCTGAATTTGTCGGCTTTTATCGCTTCATCTAAGGCGGCGCGAAGTTCCGTGCGATTGCGGACGGTGTGTCCGTAGCCGCCAAATGCCCGGCCAATGGCAGCAAAGTCATGACGGTCGAAGTCCACTCCGCGATTACCCATTTGCCGTTGACGTTGCTTCAACTCGATCAAGGCTAGGCTGGCGTCAACAAAGACCAGGAATATTGGGTTCCCGCCATGTTCGGCTGCGGTCGATAACTCTCCTGCAATCATCAGGAAACCGGCGTCACCGGAAAAGCTGATCACAGGGCGATCGGGTTCCGCTAGTTTCAGACCAATCGCCATCGGTAGAGCGCATCCCATTGTGCACAGCGCGGTGGACTGAATTAGACCGCGCTCTTCGGCACATTGCCACATCTGGCTTAGTAATATTCGATGCGCACCGCTGTCGGCAGCGGCAAGTGTTTCTGGGGGTAACGCGGCGCGGGTTTCGGCGATCACTGCACCCGGCCCCCATTCATCATCGATTGGAAAGTCCTTTGAAAGAGCAAGTTTAGCGGCATCAGGCTCACCATTTGGCCAAGTTTCACGGGCCGAGGTTCCCTTGGCTATGGCCTCCAGGGTCAATCCGGTATCTGCGACCAGGTTTAAACCAGCTTGATGCATGTAGTGGTCATTGGCTACGGCCGATATATCGATGACCCGTTTTTCCTCTGGGTCCCAAATCTCGCGCCAGCCGGGACGCATTTCGATAGGGTCATAGCCGATACACAGGACAAGATCAGCCTGTTCCACCAGGGGCACCAGATGTTTGTCGGCCAATGGCGACAAGCCCGCGCCGCCAAGGCACAGGGGGTGATCCTCGGGCACAATTCCTTTGGCTTTATACGTCGTTACGAACGGGATGCCGAAATGTTCCAAAAACGCCTGCACGACACAGCGAGAGCCGTCATACATTACGTCCAGCCCAATTATGGCGATCGGTCGTTTTGCTTCTGACACCCACCGACGGGCCTTTTCAAGGCACTCGCCTTTCGGTGAGACTGCAGCCGCTTTAGCCAAACGGCGGCGTTTAACATTTTTCACGCGGGTATCGGCAACTGAGATCGGCACATCAATATGGACAGGACCGGGACGAGGTTGATTGGCCAGGGAAACGGCCTTGTCCGTGATTACGTCGGCGCCACGGGCTGTCAAAAGAAACGTACCCTTGGTGATGGATTGGAATACCTGGCCGTGGTCCATCACTTGATGTGTGTAGGTCAGCGCTTCGTCAGCGTCGACACAACCTGTCAACACGATCATAGGCACCCTGTCCTGCATGGCGTTGGCAACGACATTGACCCCATTCATGGCTCCGGGACCTAAAGTTGCTACCAGAATGGCGGGTGCGCCATCTCGATGGTGTACTGCTTCTGCCATAAAGCCGGCTGCATTTTCGTGTTTGGCAAGATGAAAAGCGATACCAGCCTTTTCTAACGCATCCACAAGCGTCAGAACTTCTCCGCCGGGCATACCGAATGCGTGACGACATCCAGCTTCGTAAAGTCTTTGTGCCAAAAGATCCGCAGCGCGGGGCTGAAGGTCCTGCATTGGTCGTGCTCCGATCTATTCACTTCCGAGCAGATTGCGGAGCCCGGCACCGGAAGCAAGTGCATTCACGTCAGTGTGACTATTTGACTGCGATTTCCGCCACCGAAAGAAACTTTGCATCCAGTTCGGCAGCGATTTCCCCTAATGCTGCACCGCCTTCATCTGCGTAAGGTGAAAAAACAAAACTGGGAGTTTTGTATGACAGCGTCGCAGTACCATCGCCGTTTTCGGTGACATAAAACCTGATCGGGGCTTCGATCATAGCAGCGGTCGAAGTGGCGAGAATACGCACTGCATAATCGTTGTTAAATGCGCCTATCACCCGATTGCCCGGTATAGTAATGCCTCGCGCTGCTGCGGCCTTGGTCGGGCCTGCTTGGGTTACTACAATCAATCCTGTTTCTTTAATTGCAGCGACAGTGTCTTTGACCAGAGTGTCGTAGGTTTTGCTGGATGTGTGCGAATACCAACCTTGACGCGGCTGGATATCGCCCGCCCATGCCTTTGCTGCTAAAACAATTAACGTAGCCCACAGAAGTCGCTTCATCGCATGATACCCAACTGGATTTGCACAACGCTTTGATGCCAGATTTTGAACTTGCGTGCAGTCACGTTCTTGTGTGGCAAACGAAGGTCGCTATCAAGTCGCCGTACGTTTGGCCAGCAAGTATACATCCATGATCCAGCCATGGTCTGCGCGTGCCTTTGCCCGGGTTGACATAATTTCTTGACATTTTTCAGCCAACGGACCGTTGATCAGAATTTCCTCTTTCATACCGACATAGGCCCCCCACCAGATATCAAAGTCATCCATCTTCAGGGATTGAAACGAACATTCGCCATCCAGCATAACCGCCATTTTTTTTGTTGCGCTGGGCCAACCTTCTTCGCGGATACGCCTTCCTGTGGTCACCACGAACGGATCACCGATTTCGTTGATTGGTATCGCATGGGCGGCAGTTAGCGCCTGAAGGGCGGTGATACCGGGCACCACTCGCGTTTTGGGTCGTGGATCAAGGCGCGCAGCGATCCGCAACGCACTATCGTAAAGCGACGGGTCCCCCCATATTAACAGCGCTATGTTCCGTGCATCTGGATGCAATTCAATCGCAGCCTTCCAGCGTTCAGCGATTGCATCGTGCCATTCATCCACGCCGCGTAAATATCCGTCACCCGCTTGCCGTTTCGGTATATCGAAATAAGCAATGAGCGGCGCCTTGTCCGTCGCCCGAGAAATGATTTCTTCGCGTAGACCGGCCAAATCCGACTTGTTTTCACCCTTTCTGGGGATAAGGATCAGATCGGCCCTCCGTATTGCTTGGATACCTTGAATAGTCACGTGATCAGGGTTTCCGGTACCGATACCGATGAGGGTCAGGTCATACATTCCCAGGCTCCGCCAGTGGGCCATACAGGATCAAAGCTGGGGCAGTTCCAACCTCGGATTTGAGCCGTTTCGACAGTTCGCCGATCGTCGTGCGGCAAAGCGATTGCTCTGGGGTCGAGACAGCTTCGGCTATCAATGCAGGTGTATCCAAGGGCAGACCGTGGCCATGCAAAGTTTGGACCAAAAGAGGAAAAGTACGCTTTCCCATAAACACCACAGTAGTAGCGAAAGGGTCAGCAAGGGCAGGCAGGTTAAGATCCTCTGGCAATTTGCCGCTGACATCATGCCCGGTAACAAACTGAACCCTCCGTGCCGTCAAACGACGGGTCAAAGGGATACCAGCCGCTGCGGCTGCAGCCACGGCCGATGGGATGCCTGGAATTACCTCGTATTCAATGCCGGCCTCCTGCAAAGCGACCAACTCTTCCTCCAGCCGTCCGAACAATCCGCCATCGCCCGACTTCAGGCGTACAACGCGGGCACCGGTTTTTGCATAATCGACCAAAAGGCGGCTGACATGGTTTTGCTTGGGCGAGGGGCGTCCTGCCCGTTTGCCGACACCGACCAAATCGGCGTCCTCGTGGGCATGAGCAAGGATCGGACCGCTGCTTAGGTCGTCGAATAAAACCGCGTTTGCCTTTTGCATCCTGTCAACGGCTTTAAGTGTAAGCAGTTCCGGATCGCCGGGACCCGATCCGACAAAGGAAACAAAACCGCTCATCCAGATGCCTCTGCGATCAAATGAAAAAATGTTCCGGTCACGTTTCCTCGCACTGAACCCGTCTGTGGTCCCTCCGCCCCTTCGGCATCAAAGACCTTTGCCAGAGGGGCGTCAGGTTGTTCGACGATGGAAGAGTAATGGAACTCATGCCCACGTAGCGCGGTTCCTGCAGAAAATCCGGGCATTTGTTCCAGCAACTCGGCCCGCCGATAACCAAGGTTGAATTTGCGTTTTTCATATGAGGTCACCAGTCCCAAGAGCCCAACCATGGGGTGGAGCTGGCCTTCCTTATCGATCAGACCGCGACCGAGCGCCATATAGCCTCCGCACTCCCCGTGCACAGGTTTCGTTTTTGCGTGCGCGCGCAAGCCGGTTTTAAATGTTTCCGCGGCTGCAATTCTGTCAGCGTGAAGTTCAGGATACCCCCCAGGAAGCCAAACCAGATCGCTATCCTTGGCCGGAGCCTCGTCAGCCAGCGGTGAAAACGGAAGAATTTCAGCACCTGCTGCGCGCCACCCCTCCACCAAATGTGGATAAGCAAAGGAAAATGCCGCATCTTGCGCTAATGCGATACGTTGCGCGGGCGGGCGCGGCAGCGCCGAAGACGTTTGCCGATATGGGCCTGAAGAAGCCGCGCGCTTGATTGCCTCAAGATCCACATGTTCACGTAGAAACGCCGCGTATCCAACGATGGCTTTTTCAAGATTTGGATGCTCTACGGCCTGTATCAAGCCCAGATGCCGTTCTGGAAGGGTCAGGTCGCCACGGCGCGGTAATACACCCAGAACTGGCATGCCTGCGCGTTCCATACCCAGACGTGTCAAACGTTCGTGGCGAGGGCTTGCACAACGGTTCAGGATAACCCCGGCAAAGGGTAGTTCGGGGTTGTACATCCGAAATCCCAACGCAGTTGCGGCCGCAGATTGGGCCTGACCACCGACGTCTAAAACCAAAACCACAGGCCAACCCATGCGTTGCGCCGTTTCAGCGCTGGTGCCGTGACCCGATTCACCTGTTTTTGCCACCCCATCAAATAGACCCATCGAGCCTTCGGCCACTACGATATCTGCGCCGGTTGCTTGGGCCGCAATCGCCCCGATCAAGGACGGCCCCATTGCCCAACTGTCCAAGTTGAACGAAGCTCTTCCCGCCGCCGCACGATGAAAAGCAGGGTCGATGTAGTCCGGCCCACTTTTGAATGGCTGCACGACCATCCCGTCTTCTGCAAGTGCCCGCAAAAGGCCCAACATGACCGTTGTTTTCCCCGTGCCAGAGGACGGGGCAGATATCAGGACACCCGGGGGGTTAGTCATCTCCGTGGCTCCAACTGGACCATGGACTATCTGCGCTTTGCGGACGGTATCGACGGTCATAAGTTTTGGAATACAGGCAACTTTCGTCAAATCCTTCACCTGCCAAAGCGGGTCCGACCATGATCAGAGCCGTGCGAGAAATGCTCTCGTCCACGGCGTCTTTTAGGGACGCTAATGTAGCGCGAATTATTCGTTCATCCGGCCAACTGGCACGATAGACAACTGCAACCGGGCAATCCGCGCCGTAGGTCGGAGTCAAATCCGCGATAACCTTGTCCAAATTCCCGATCGACAGATGGATTGCCAGCGTAGCCCCAGTGCGGGCGAAGTTGCTAAGTGTTTCTCCCTCGGGCATAGACGAAGCTCGCCCCGGCGTTCGGGTCAGTACAACCGATTGTGCCAGACCAGGCAGCGTAAGTTCGGTGCCGAGAGAGGCAGCGGCTGCAGCGAATGAAGGTACGCCAGGCGTGACGCTGACAGGAATACCCATTTCCTTTAGTCGCCGTATCTGTTCGCCCATCGCGGACCAAACCGATAAATCCCCAGAGTGCAGCCTCGCAATATCATGTCCATTTGAATGTGCGTTCGCGATTTCGGCCATGATCTGATCCAAGTCCATCGGCGCAGTGTTCACGATTTTTGCATCTTCGGGGCAATGCGCCAAAATCCCTTCTGGCACCAGAGATCCAGCATAGAGACATACGGGGCATGACGCGATGATATCGCGCCCACGCAGAGTTAATAGATCGGCAGCGCCTGGTCCGGCGCCAATGAAATGAACGGTCATGTTTGTCCTCCGATGGCGATGGCGCAAGTGGCGAGCCGATCATTCGAAATATGTCTTGGGGAAACCAGACGCGCGTCGCTGCCTGCCGCGGCCAAAGCGGACGCCTCGGCAACGCTGCCGGTTCCGTAAGTCGCTTGGCTCTGGGGCGAGCAGGTAAGAGTGCGTTGTTCGGCGAGTTCTGCGGCCCGGATGTAACACAGGGGCAGGCCAGTTAACCGCACAAATTCAGTCAGTGCCTTATGGCCTTCTTTGTTCGCGACGGTTGCTAGCGCATCGATGGTGCACCCTCGCGCCGCCAATTCGTATGCGGCGCGCAGGCTGTCCGCTGTTGCGGCTGTGGAAAACCCAAGCCCTGCGACAATCATAACGTAACGCTCCATTGCACGATTGGATGGGTGGGTTTCCAGCCACGCTGAGTTCCCAAGGCTGAAGCATGGGCCAATTCGATTCGCAGGAGATCTCCTCCTAACGCTTCGTGATAGTTTGCCAACGTTGCTTCGCTTTCAAGTGTAACTGCGTTCGCCACTAGTCGGGTGCCCGGTCGAAGGTTCGCGCTAAGCCAATCGATCAATTGATCGCTAAGTCCACCGCCAATAAAAACAGCATCAGGCAATCTAAGTTCAGACAGCACGTCCGGCGCAGTACCATGGACAACATGCAGGCGGTCCTGACCCAGCGCGTCTGCGTTACGTCTAATGCGTTCAGCGCGATCAATTCGCGGTTCAATCGAGGTTGCTGTAAGAGTGGGATCGCACATTAGCCATTCAATGCTGATTGACCCAGTTCCACCGCCGATGTCCCAAAGATGTTCGCCCCGCTGGGGGGCTAAGGCGGATAGGGTCAGTGCCCGAACAGGGCGCTTTGTAATCTGACCGTCAGATTCAAATATTTCGTCAGGCTTGCCAGAGGCTTTGGGAAAGGAACTGCCTTTACCTTTAACTTCCAATCCGACACAAACCGGGTGTTCAAAAGAACCTAAAAGAGCTTCGGTTAGTGAAACGCTCTGCGCGCGTTCTCGCGAACCTCCGAGAGCTTCCATCACATGTAACTTACTGTCTGCGAAACCCGTTTCTGAGAGGTAGGTTGCAAGCTCTGCAACTGCCGGTCCATCACGCAGCAGCAAAATGGTACGTAACCCCGAGGACAAATGCGGTCTCAAACGGGTCAAAGGGGCCGCGTGCAATCCAAAAGTAAGTGTGCCCTCCAGCGGCCAACCCAGCCGCGCGGCTGCCAGCGAAAAGGTCGATTGACCAGGCAACGCGACCCATTCCGCCGGGTCGATTTCGCGGGCAATGACAGATCCTGCGCCAAACCAAAAAGGATCACCTGAGGCGAGCACCACTGTGTTTCGACCTTTCAGTGCTTTCAGAACCGGAAGTCCATCGGAAAAAGGCACCGGCCATTCGATCCGCTCGGCTCCGGTTTCCGGGACCAATGCCAGGTGCCGGGGCGGACCCATGATCACTTCGGCACGCTTCAGAACTTGACGGCTTGAACGGGGCAGGCCATCCAGTCCATCCTCTCCCAGTCCCAAAACGGTCAACCACGGAGTCTCAGACATGCCAAACCTCCTTATCCTTGGGGGCACGACCGAGGCTAACGCGCTGGCCAAAGAAATCGCGTATCAAGGTATCACTGCAACGTATTCCTATGCCGGTCGAGTCACCGAGCCGCGTCCGCAACCTTTGCCTGTGCGCGTTGGGGGCTTCGGCGGAATGATGGCGCTGGAGCAATACCTCAGAGACCATTCTGTCAGCCATGTCATTGACGCGACCCATCCTTTTGCCGCCCGAATGAGCAGTAACGCGATCGCGGCTTGCCACAGAGCAGAGGTTCCGCTGGCAGCGCTTACGCGACCTGCTTGGTCCCCACAGCCCGGGGATCGCTGGCAGCGCGTGCCCGACTTTGCTGGCGCGGTTGCTGCGCTGCAAGGACCAGCCAAGCGAATCTTTCTGGCTGTGGGGCGTATGCACCTTGAGGAATTTGCCGCGCTGCCTCAACATCACTATCTTCTTCGAGTCGTTGATGATGCTGAGAGCTTGCCGTTGCCGCGGCGCAAAGTGGTCGTTTCGCGCGGGCCTTTCACCGTCGAAAATGACAGGGCTTTGATCGAGTCTCACCAAAGCGATTTGGTGGTTTCCAAGAATGCGGGTGGTTCCGGAGCACGTGCCAAGCTGGACGCCGCACGTGCACTGGGTATTCCGGTGCTGATGATAGATCGTCCGATCCTGCCAAAGCGAACCGAGTTTTCGAGTGTCCCGCAGGTTTTGGAATGGCTGGCTCATTCTGGAGTGAACCTCGGTGTGTAAGCAATTGGTTTTAAATTTCTTTCGATAATTCGCGTGCGTGATGAGCCAACGATAACCACCGTTTGCATATCAGCCATTTCTGGCGTGGCGTCAGCCAGTGTCGAGAATTTGATTGTCTCGTCGCGTCGGGACACCGCCCGAGCGAAGATTATCACACGTTCTGGTTCACATTCTTCGCGTAGTATTCCCAAGGTTCTTTCAAATCCTTGGGGGCGTGATTTTGATCGTGGGTTGTAAAATCCCATGGCAAAATCTCCCTGCGCTGCAAGGCGCAGGCGTTTTTCGATCAGGGACCAGGGTTTAAGGTTGTCGCTCAGATTTATGGCGCAGAAGTCGTGGCCCAGCGGCGCACCGGCCCGTGCCGATGCGGCCAGCATCGCCGTAATTCCCGGCAGGACGTCAATTTGAATGTTTCGCCATTCATTTGGGCCGTTTTCTAACGCCTCGAACACGGCTGCTGCCATGGCGAAAACGCCTGGGTCGCCCGAGGACACCACAACCACCCGTTTGCCCTCTGCTGCCATTTTCAGGGCGTGGTTTGATCGGTCGATCTCAACGCGGTTGTCGCTGACATGCAGGGTAAGGCCGGGTCGTTCAGCTATCCGAGCAACGTACGGGATGTAACCCACTACGTCAGTGGCTTCAGCTAATGATTGCGTAACTTCTGGTGTCACCAAAGCTTTGTCACCAGGTCCCAACCCCGCGATCTTGACCCATCCACTCATGGCCTGCGACCTTGACCGTGCACGATGATGATCGAAAAGTAAGGTGTGATACCTTCACAATTTTCCGACAGTTTGCAAACCCGCTGATTAGGCATCTGCGCGTATTCGACGATCCATGCGCGATCATAGAGCCCCGCGGATTGCAATGATCGTTTCACCTTGTCGATATTGCGCCCTATCTTCATCACAACCAGCGCATCGGTTTGCGCCATGCGTTCGGTAAGAACCTCTTCGGGCAACGTACCGACAAGCACAGTAAGTATGTCGTCACCCCAAGTGATAGGGTCGCCGGTCGCCGTCCAAGCGCCGGACATTCCGGTAATTGCTGGAACGATCTCGACTTTAGAATACTCCCGTAACCTACTGTAAAGGTGCATGAAAGAACCATAGAAAAATGGATCTCCTTCGCAAAGCACGACGACATCGTCCCCTCGATCAGTTATTGACTTTAGATGCGCTGCGCAGCTTTCGTAGAACGCAGACAGCAATTCGTTGTAGCGAGGGTCTTGGATCGGGATTTCCGTTGTGACCGGATATTCCATGGGGAATTCGACGGCATCTCTTGGGATAATACCATTCACAATGTTGCGGGCCTGACCGCTGCGACCGGGTTTGCGAAAAAACGCGACGTGCCGGGAATTGCGCAGCAAGCGATCGGCGCGGACGCTAATAAGGTCCGGGTCGCCGGGACCTAAACCCACGCCATATATAGTGCCAGCGCTCATTCCGCGCGGCTCGCTATGGCGTTGATCGCCGCAACGGTTATTGCACTGCCACCAAGTCGGCCTTTGACAATACAAGAAGGCACAGGTTGCGCCTCCCACAATGCATCCTTAGACTCCACCGCTCCAACAAATCCAACTGGGCAGCCGATAATTGCGGCAGGCCTTGGGCAATCAGGGTCTTCAAGCATATTGAGCAGATGGAACAGTGCCGTCGGTGCGTTTCCAATGGCGACCAAAGCGCCATCAAGATGCGGGCGCCAAAGCTCCAATGCTGCAGCTGAGCGGGTGTTGCTCATATCTGCGGCCATAGGGCGGACACGCTCGTCATGCAGAGTGCAAATCACTTCGTTATTGGCAGGTAAGCGGAACCGCGTGACGCCTTCAGAAACCATCCGTGCATCGCACAAGATTGGCGCCCCGTTTTCCAATGCCGTTCGGGCGGTGACAACAAACCCGGGAGAGAAACGCACGAATTCCTCAAGCCCGACCATTCCTGCCGCGTGAATCATGCGGACAGCGACCTGCTCTTCATTTGCATCGAAACCGGCAAGGTCGGCTTCGGACCGGATGGTTGCAAAGCTTTGTTTGTAGATCGCTGCGCCGTCGGTTTCATATTCATAGGGCATCACGTCAGGTCCATAGTCATAAGCGTTTCGGATGTCAGTCCGCGTTGGCAGGGCTCATCCCCTGCACGGCCCCGTTTTACAAGATCAAATCGTCCAGAATTGCCGACCAAAACTATGTCTGCTGGTTTCTTTCGGGCACATCCTTTGGCGCATCCAGAAACATGAAGGCTGCCGGAGACGCGGGGCGCAAGGGCTCGGGCGATTGTACGCGTTTCCATTTCCGCCTGTGGACAATGAGGGGCACCGGGGCAGGCGTCGGCGGTGACAAGTGGATCGCTTTCGTGAGTGACAAATGCCGATGCCTGTTTCACTGATCCGCCTTCCAAAATAAACATTCGCCACGGGGTGACTCGAATAGCAGTGGCACCAGATGCCTCGATCAGCTCCGAGAGCTTGCTGGCAGGAAGCTGGCCGAAAGCAGCACCGTAAACTGGTCCGATTTCACTCGATCCGGGTTGGATAATAGGCCCAATCGGAACTACTTCCTTGCCTTGCCATTTCAGCGGCAGATCGCGTTCAGCAATCAGCTGGGCCATACGACGCAAGCTAGGTGTAAAGGATTGGGCGAACCAACGCGCCAAATGGATCACCTGATCAACGGCCTCATCTTCAGTAATCGAGCACCCGGTCTCGGCACCGTCAGCACGCAAAACCAGCCCGTCCAAACCTCTCTCCAACCGGATATCGGCGGAATCTGCCGCAAGCAATCTGGTTTGGCCGACATCGACTGCAAGTCCAAATTTTGCTGGCAGTTCAGGAAGTTCCGCCAGTCTTCTCATCAACTCTTCAGCAAGCGTCGTCGTCTGGTCTCCGTTTCGATACAGCGGTGAAACAAGAATATTGCGCCGGACCTCAATGCCGGGTTCGGCATCCAAAAGGTTTAATTCGGCCAGCTCTGTAAGTAATTTTTTGTGGTTTGCTTGTGCTACTCCGCGAAGCTGAAGGTTTGCACGATTGGTCAGGTCAATTGTGCCGTTTCCGAACCGATCTGCAAGCTCGCAAAGCGCAATAGCCTGTCTTACATCCAAACGCGCCAGCCGAGGTCGCACTCTCACTATTAAACCATCTCCCGACATCATTGGTCGGTGCGCGCTGGGACACCAGCCCTTTATCAGCGGCGGGCTCATCCGAGACCCTCCAAGTCAGCCCGAATAGAGTTTCGGCGCGTATCCCAGAGACCAGCTTCCAACAACGCGCGGAAACGATCCTGCATTGCCAGATGCGCCTGTGGGTTAGCTTCTTTCAAAAAAGCCTCGACCTTTTCATTCCCCAACGTCGCATCGTGATAAAGGTCGAACAAATGCGGCGCGACCGTCCCTGAAAGATGCGCGAAAGACGCCATGTGATCCAACGTTGCAGCAATTTCCGCCGCGCCCCGGAATCCATGTCTTTGCATGCCGGCGATCCAACTGGGATTGGCGGCGCGGGCGTGGACAACGCGGCTGATCTCTTCGGGCAAAGTACGCGCTCGTGGGTTTTCCGGGTTGGTGTTGTCCAGGTGGTAGAGTTGAGCGCTGCCGCCTGTAAGCTTTTTAGCAGCTGCAAAACCAGCCTCATGAGCGGCGTAGTCATTGGCAAGCAAAAGGTCGGTCTCGGTCAAATCCTGCAGGTGTACGAAACTATCTGCATTAGCGACTAATTGCGAGATACCTTCCCTGTCCTGCGCGATATGCTCGCCTTCAAACGCGAATGAGCTGGCGTCCAACCAAGCCTCACCAGCCTGTCCGAGCGCCTCATCCGTATAAGTTTCAGACAGGTGGGTAATGTCCAAGCCATAGCTACCCGGGGCGGGTCCATAGACCCGGGCAGCAGGTTCTTTCCCTGCGTAAGGGTTCCAATCAGGCGCTTCATCCCTACTTGAAAGGGCCTTCACGGCTTGACCAAAAAGAGCCGAAAGGGTCGGGAATACGTCTCGAAACAGGCCGGAAATACGTAAGGTGACGTCCAGCCGCGGGCGCTCAAGATCGGTGATTGGCAAAACTTCAATACCGGAGACCCGTTCGGACCCCTTGTCCCAGATTGGTCTTACACCTAGCAAATGAAGTGCCATGGCGAATTCCTCTCCGGCGGTACGCATAGTGGCGGAACCCCACAAATCAACGATAAGACCCTTGGGATAATCGCCTTCTTCTTGCAGGTGTCGCCGCACCAGTTCCTCAGCCAGTTTTACACCTTGCGCATAAGCCGCGCGCGTGGGAACCGAGCGCGGATCGGTCGTGTAAAGATTGCGTCCTGTGGGTAAAACATCGGAACGGCCACGATACGGAGAGCCGGATGGACCGGCTGCTATCCGTTTGCCCGCAAGTGCATCCAACAGAGCCACTCGTTCTGCTTCAGCAGAAGGAGCGGGGTCAAAAATTCCCGTAACATCAGTGGCGCGGCCATAGATATGCAATCCGTCGCCAAACTGACTTTCCTTGATGTCACAGACAAAACGGTCGATTCGGGTAATCGCTTCGGCGGCGCACATTGTTTGATCCAACCCCAGATCGCTCTCCAGCCCTATGGCTTGAGCCTCGTCGCGGATATCGGTCTGCAATCGGTCTCGGCGTTTGGGGTCAAGGCCGTCGGCGTTTGAAAACTCGTCTAACAGAGTTTCCAACCGCACCATCCGGTCTGGAGTGCTGCTTTGCTTCATAGGCGGCGGTATGTGACCTAACGTGACTGCACCGATCCGGCGTTTGGCCTGAGCAGCCTCACCGGGGTCATTGACGATGAAAGGATATATTACCGGTAGGTCACGGATTAACGCTTCGGGCCAACATTCTGCAGAAAGTGCCACCGACTTGCCGGGAAGCCACTCCAGTGTGCCATGTGCACCTATGTGAATCAGCGCATCGGCATTCAACCCACGCCGCAACCAAAGATAAAAGGCGACATATCCGTGCCGCGGTGTGCGGGAAAGATCGTGATATTCGTTATCCCGCAACTCCGGCGTTCCGCGCTCGGGTTGAAGGGCAACAACCGCTTTGCCACGTTGCAAAGCAGTAAAATGAAACGCACCATTAAAATATGCGGGGTCGTCTTCAGGTTTGCCCCAAACAGCTTCGAGGTCACCGCGTAGTTGATCGGGAAGGTCACTCAATGCCTCCTGATATTTTGTAAGGGGCCAAGAAATCCGGGCGTTCGGCAATGCATCTGCGATTTGTTCTACTGGTCCGGTCACATAACCGGCTGTCTTTAAATCTGACAGCATCACCTCGGCCGACGCCAATGCATCCAAGCCGACGGCATGAGCCATTTGCCAATCCTTGCCGGGGTAAGTGGATAGCACTAAAACGGGAACTTGCTCTGGTTTTGGTTTTTCGTTCAGCTTCAGCCAGCCGAAAACGCGGTCGACGATTGCTTCGATCCGTTCCGGTTCTGGCCGGTGCGCGAAGCGCGAATACTCCAAACTGGCGTCGCGTTTGCCTGGTTCTTTGAACGAGGCAATACCTGCCGAAATTCGTCCGTCTACCTCGGGCAGTACCACGTGCATGGCGAGGTCAGCAGGCGAAAGACCGCGTTCAGCTTCGGCCCAGGCCTTTCGGCGCGAAGTAGCGAGCGCAACTTGAAAAACTGGTACGTTGGCGGCGTCCAAAGGTGAGGTGCCCGAGGCGCCTCTGCCCGAAAATGACGTGGCATTTATTATGGCTGCCGGTTTTAGCGCCGAAACCGTATCACGCAGCCAATCGGCAGATGACGGCGCCTTTAATGACGGAGCGAATAAACCCAACGCTTCGAAACCGCGTGAACGCAAGCTGCGGATCAAGGCAGTCACAGGCGCTGTATCGGCTGAGGTCAGATAAGCGCGGTAGAATGTCACCAGAATTCGTCTCGGGTTTTCTGAAAACGTGTTGTCGGTCGAGATTACCCCTCGATCCGGGCACCATGCTCCACATTCAGGGATGGTTTTTGCGCCCATGACCGGCCCGGCATACAGGCCCGCTGCCAGCGCCATTTGCGCCAACGCTGCCTGCGCCGCAACTTCGCCGCCGGTATCACATAAATTCGTCAACCTGCGCAGTGTGGAAATAGGCAGTGTTGAATAGCCGTCCAGTCGGGTATCTTCGCGCCCGTCTGCTGGTAATACTGCCAGCGCCAGACCCTTGGCCTGTGCCAGCGCCAAAACTTGTTGTAGGCCATACGACCAGTAAGGAACGCCCCCTATCAATCGGACAAGTATGCCTTTGGCGCCCTCCAGCGTCTGTTCGATATAGGTGTCGACGGAAAGCGGGTGTTTCAATGCCGTTAGATTAGCCAGTCGCAGTGTCGGCATCCGACCATCAGGTCCGCCGCCACGATGCCAACCCGCCGCGAAAGCTCCCAGGTCGCTGTCAGAAAAAGATAAAACAACCAAATCTGCCGGGCTTTGGCCAAGATCGGTTGGGGTCTCTGTTTCTTCAAGCCCGTGGCTTTCGCGGAAGACGACGTGCATTTTTTACTCGGCTGGCTCGGCAACACCTACAAGAATGTTGCGAATTTCTGCTTCCTTGATGTCGTCATGTTCTCCGATAACCACCAAACGGGATCGGCGATCTTCGTCAGGTTTCCACGGGCGGTCAAATTGGTGACGCACGCGCGATCCGACTGCCTGAACCAACAAACGCATAGGTTTGCCGGTGACGGCCGCATAACCTTTGACGCGAAGGATATTCAACTCATTGGCCAGATGTTCTATCCTTGCGACCAGATCTGCTGGATCGCTCTGTTCAGGAAGATCGACGATAATGCTTTCAAAATCATCGTGTTCGTGATCATCGTGACCGTCATGATGCGATGGACGGGCATCCATATCATCTTCGGCTGCGGCTTCGAGACCAAGGACCACGCGCACATCTACTGCACCTTCGGCAACCTCGACAACAGGCAGGGAGCGCGGGGCTTCGGCTGCGATGATCGCGCGCGCCTTGGCTACGCCTTCGGGACCGGCCAGATCAGGTTTGGTTAGCAGGATAATGTCGGCGCACGAAATCTGATCCTCAAACACCTCGGACAGTGGCGTTTCATGGTCAATCGAGTCGTCTGCCATGCGCTGGGCATCCACGGCTTCGACATTTGGCGCAAACCGACCTGCAGCAACTGCTTCGGCATCCGCCAATGCAATTACCCCGTCAACGGTAATTTTTGACCGGATATCCGGCCAGTCAAACGCCTTTAGCAATGGCTTGGGCAATGCCAGCCCTGAGGTTTCAATCAGGATATGATCGGGGCGCGGCTCGAGCGCCATCAGCGCTTCGATAGTCGGGATGAAGTCGTCGGCCACAGTGCAGCAAATACAGCCATTGGCCAGTTCCATAATGTTTTCGGCTGGACAATCCGGAATGGCGCATGATTTCAGAATGTCACCGTCGACACCCACATCGCCAAACTCGTTCACCACAACAGCCAGACGCTTACCCTGAGGGTTCTGCATCAGATGGCGGACCAGTGTGGTCTTGCCTGAACCCAAAAAGCCAGTGATCACAGTAACGGGAAGTTTTTCTAGGTTGCTCATTTGTCAGGCTCCAATCGGTGGAATGCGGGCCGCACAGTTTTTGCGGAAATGTTCAGGACGTTCACGCCATTTGACCAAGCCGTCACCTGTGGCGAGGTACTTGGTGGCGCCATCGACAATCGTCTCAATATGATCAATTTCGTTCAGGTTCTCATAGACAAAGGTCCAACGTGTCGGTCCACCACGCAGGACGATGGAACACCCCTGATTACAATTTGAAAGGCACTCGACCGCCTTTAGTGTTACGCCAGAAGGCAAGTCGGCCTGCTTTAAAGCCCGATGGAGCACTGTTCCGGGGCGTTGGGTGTCATCCTCGATGGGAAGCCCGCGCCGACAAGTCGTGCAAACCAGCAGTTCGACTGGTGCGGTTTCTGTCACTTCTCTCATCCCCCTTCTGCGGTACGTGGGGGACGGGGTCTCATGCGGGCCACGCTGTTCGCAATGGTCCCGACACCGGAACACCCCGTCCGGTCTGGATTTCGGGCGCTGGCAGGTCTCCCGGCTTACGGATGTCAGAGGAGGCCTCTGGCAGGTGTCCCGCCTTCCCGGCCATTCGGGCCAGTGGCATTGGGCACCCTCTCCGGTCACGGTCGCGGGGGCGGCTGCGTTTGACGGTTTAACCCGCTGACGCATTCCCTTTTCATCTGCTGTTGCAGACACCAACGGATCGGACATGCGGCACCTGCAGGCGCCTTGTCAAGCGAGTCGCTTCACTGGATTGCATTGGGGGGTTAAAAACGACCTGCCAGCGTCGGTGGGCGGCACGACGTGCGCCACTGTCTCGTGCTGGCATGTCCGCAAGAGTGCGAGCATGGAGTGACGCTTTATGAAAGTTGGTTTCATCGGTCTTGGAAATGTGGGCGGAAAACTCTCGGGGTCGCTGCTGCGCAACGGCATCGATCTGACCGTGCATGACCTGAATTCGGATCTTGTCAGCGACTTCGTTGCCAAAGGAGCCAAGGCTGCAAAAGATCCGGCACAGATGATGCGTGATTGCGACGCAGTGATTACTTGCTTGCCGTCACCTGCAGCATCAGACGCGGTAATGCAAATGATGTTGCCTGAGGTCGGAAACGGTAAAATTTGGATGGAGATGTCCACAACCGACGAGGCCGAGGTCAAACGGCTTGGGGCCCAGGTTATCGACCGAGGAGGATCTGCCGTCGACTGTCCGGTTTCTGGCGGATGCCACCGAGCAGCCACGGGTAACATTTCTATCTTTGCAGGTTGCGACCGAGGTACGTTCGATCTGATTTTGCCCTTCCTAACGACAATGGGTAGACGTGTGCTGCACACTGGAGAGCTGGGGTCGGCCTCTGTATTGAAAGTTCTTACCAACTACCTCGCTACGGCGAACCTGATAACATGCGCCGAGGCATTGGTTACTGCGAAAGCTGCTGGGATGGACCTGAACACGACCTATGAGGCAATCAAGATTTCGTCGGGCACATCTTTTGTTCATGAAACCGAAAGTCAGGTCATTTTGAACGGTTCCCGTGATATCTCGTTCACGATGGATTTGGTTAAAAAAGACATTGGCCTGTTTCAGGACGTTGCCGATCGCGCGGGCGTTCCGCTTGAGATAAACCCGCTGATGATAAAAATTTTCGAAGACGGCATAGCGCGTTACGGCGACAGGGAATTATCACCCAATATCATACGGCGACTGGAGGAAGCGACTGGATTGGACATCCGAGCACCCGGTTTTCCCGCCGAGATGGAAGACGATGAACCAGAAGAGCCGGGTTATGAGGTGATCCCAGCCAACCGAGGAGCAGCTGGGTAACCAACCTCGAGCGATCTTAAGCAAGGTCGGGGGCATGGGCCAATTCGGATCACCGCGCTAATTCCGCCAACCACCATCCAGATTGGACAAAAACCAAGCTGTAATTTAAACACAAAATCAATAATCCGTGGGTGGTACAGGCAAGAGAGCAAAGAATGACGGATGAAACATTTCTCATCGTGACAACGATGAAGAATGAAGGGCCTTTCATGATCGATTGGGTGGCATACAACCGATCGATAGGCTTTGATGATATTCTGATCTTTACGAACGACTGCGACGATGGAACTGATGCGATTGCCGAGCGGATGCAGGAATTGGGTTGGGTCCATCACGAACGTAATCCGGTCGGTCCCAAGGAGAAACCGCAGACTGTTGCTTTTTCAAAGGCCAGAAGTCACTCCAGTTATCTTGCTTCGGATTGGATTCTAAGTCTGGACGTCGACGAATATATCAATGTTCGCGTGCCCGGAGGCGACATTCGCAGTTTTGTCGCGGCTAGCGGCGATGCAGATGCGATCTCGATGTGCTGGCGCATGTTTGGTCAAGGCGGTCAAAACGACTTTGTAAATCGCCCGGTGCCCGAGACTTTTTTCCGCGCGGCACCTGAAGACAAATACCCGCATCAAAGGGCGAAAGGCTTTAAAACGCTTTTCCGAAATAATGGGAAGTTCAATAGGTTTCGCGCCCATCGCCCGCGGATCGACGCGAAACACGCGATTGATCCCGACGCTCCTTATCAAGGTGTTCTTTGGCGCGACTCCGGTGGCAATCTCTTTCCTGCTGATCAGGTCAAGTGGCGCGCATGGCGTGGCTTCAGCCACGATTATGCACGTATTCATCACTATGCAGTTCGCAGTACCGATAGCTTTCTGGTTAAGCGTGATCGTGGCCGCACAAACCACATAAGCCAAGACCAGGGTTTGGAATACTGGAAAATGATGAACCACAACCATGTGGAGGACCGTTCTATCCTTGGCCATATGCCAAAAATGCACAAAATACGCGCGGAAATCATGAACGATGCCCGACTGGCTGAATTACATGATGATACTTGCGCTTGGCATTTGTCTAAGGCCAAGAATCTCAGGGCCCGGTCGGATTGGGCTGATTTTGTTAATGTTTTGCAAAACACTGAGGTGGAAGCCAAGCCCGTGGCGAATCCGGTAACCGCGACCGTGCGACGGGGCAAGCGCGCCAAACAGCGAGAGCGAAAAGATGGTCTTCGACGCGAACTGTTGGAGCTTATGCCAAAAGGCAAACTGAGCATCGAGATAGGCGTTTGGAAGGGCGAGTTTTCGCAGATTTTGCTGGAAGGTCTGCGGCCGTCCAAGTTGTTCCTCATCGATCCTTGGGGTGTTCAGGAAGACCCTGAAGATGGTGTTTCGCTGGCTGGCGCACGCAGCAAGAAGGACATGGATCGAATTTATGAGTCTGTGAAGAACAAATATAAGGATGAGATCGCGCGCGGCAAAATTGCTGTTATTCGGGATTTTTCTGTCCCTGCGATGGACCAGTTCAAAGATGGCAGCATCGGCTTCGCCTACGTAGATGGGGATCACTCCTACGAAGGTGTAAAGGCGGACCTAAAAGCAATTCTGCCTAAGATGCAGACTGGGGGTGTCATCATGTTGGATGACTACCACCGTAAAGGATGGTGGAAAGATGGGGTTATGCGCGCCTTTCACGAGTTTTTGGGCGAAAACGCCGCAAATTTACGCATCAAAGCGATAAAGGGTGCGCAGGTTGCCGTTCAGAAGATCTGAATTTTGATCGACCTGACTTACGATCGGAATTGTTCGGATGCAGCTTCGTTTGGTCGCAGAAGACTTGTCCTGCCAGATTGCGATCCATACGCCGAATGCCGTCATGGTCGCCGGCTTTGCAAAAAAATCCACTGTTGTTTCCGCCTCAACCGGGCTGTTACGCGTTAATCGGATTTCTGGTGGCGTGACATCCAACGAATTAAGCTTCGAGATTCAGTGTGACCTCATAATGAACTAGATGGTGGCCAACACGGTGGGTGTTTCTTGGCCGGACTCGTTCGCGCCGTTTGAGATCGCTCAAGCATGTTTCAACCAGTCGCGTCCTTCGCGAGAAAAAATTTACACACGATCCAAAACAGCGCGCCCCAGACCGTGCAAGAGCGGGCCTGCTCCAAATTACCTTTTGGCAGCCTGGCGAGTCCCCGTATCTGGTGTGGTCAAAATTAACGTTTTCAGGCGTCGCTGTCCCGAAAGATCCGATTTGGTCCGAGGCTCAATTTTCGCCTTTTTTGGAGTTTTCGGCTAGATTCTGCCAAGGAATTTTTCACAAAATCAACTCTGTACTAGGTTAGTTTTGTTTCTGTACCCATTGTTTTTTGTGAAAAATTGATTTCTGTTGCGCATTTGCGGGGCTATTCGACGCGATATCTTCACTTCGGCTTTAGAATTCTCGATCGAGGGTGTATGGTGTAGGGGTTAGAAATTTTGTTCAATAAACTAGATTTGAATAATATCGTAAATTTGCTGCTGGGCATATCGGGGGGTAGGAGAACCAGTAATGAGCGCTACCGAGACGTCAAAATCATTACCAAAATGGCAAATTGCTCTCAACGTTGCTGCGGTGGTTGGGGGACTTGCTGGTGCAGTTACCATTTTCTCCATCTTTATGGATAGAATGGATCGAAGTGCAGAACGGTTGGAAGAAATAGCTCAGTCAAATTACTCTTTGGCTGTGGAAGATGGCTCGCTAATTTTAACTTCGACGGATAGGTCAAGACTGCCAAGCCACGTCATCGTGACACCAATTTTTGACACGCCGGTTTCCGAGTTGGGCAATTCGGAGGGGGTGGCTAACGAGCCGTACACTGATTTGAGTCCCGATCCAGCTTCGCCAGATGGCGTCATTAAGATCGTCATTCCGGGGATAGTTGAGGAATCTTGTAAATACAATTTGGCGAACGAAGATATATGCAAAAAGAATTATCCAATTTCAGAGTTCAAGGTGGAGACCTTTTTCGGGGATTACGCGGTCGAACCCGACTATGTTCCCAACTCCTAATAGCTTTCTTTACGGTTCCTTCAATCGCATTGGGTCAAGCCTGCCCATCAGGGTCGCCAAGCGCCATTGAAGATGCCGAACAAAGAGAGGATGTGGTCGTTTCTGTTTCAAGCGGCACCGTTGATCGTTTGCGCAATTGGGCAATCTTCAGCGGAAAAGTTTCGGAGTCAGATATACATCTCGAAACGTACAAAGACATTGGCGATGCTTTGGACGGCAAAAATGGGGCGACAGCCAAGTTTCACATGTTCGGCGATGACCGGTGTACGATGGATTTCTTTAGAAGCGACGGCGCTGGTGCTTCAAGCCGGATGATGGTCAGACCCTTTGACCTTGGAAATGGCCGAGGTTGCGAACTTTTCAAAAAGCGCATGTCGGCGATCTTGGCGACTTTTCTTGGCCACTGCGAGAAACAAGCCGCGCGGCGGGAATTCATGAGGGCAAGGCTGGCGAAGGAACACGTCGTATTGGCCGAAATGCTGGGTCAACACTCCAGTTCGTCCACTAAAAATCCTTATGCAACGCTGCACAAAAGGTACGTAGAGTTTCTGGATCGTGAGCACCCAGATTACGTCTTTCGCCCAGATTCAAAAATTCCTTCTGCCACTTTGGGACAACTCATAACAGGCGGTGACAAACTTAACTCAGATAGAAATGGTTCTTTCGAAGTCGCAATGGTTTGAGGTTCTGTGCTTTATGACGATCAAGCCAATGATTTCACGCTGACTGTTGATGTTGACGGGGGCAAGTCATTAGGGCGAGTCGAGCAAAAAATTTCTAAACGACTTGGGGAGCGGGTGTTGCTGGGCGGAACGGTTGCCGTATCCGGCGACGCCCCAACGGAAACCGTTGTTTCGGTGCATCCCTCTGAGCTCGATGTTGAAATCGGTGAGGGTAAGAAAGACAACGTTATTGCCCGTAATGTGTACATAATGATGGGTTTTGCCGAACCTGATACCGTAACAGCCGAAGATTTAAAGAAAAGTGGAAGGAAATTGCGCTGGTTCAACGATGGTGATGAATCCAGTACAGATGTCCAGGACCTTGAAGAGCTCGACTTACTTTCACTGTTTTCCCACAATTCCAAGCGCGACCAGTTCATGCTCAAATATGATATGGGCTTTGATGACCTTACCCCGGAACTTAAGGGATTACTTTATCCTGAAGTTCCGGAAAGCGAATACTAAGCAAGTACTTTGTCGTGCAAATCGAATTCCGAATAGTCCGACGTTTGAGGGGCCAGGTTTGGTACTGTGACAGCCAAGAAGTAGCTGCCGCTGGGGTTTCGCTGTGAATGAAACACACGTTCCCTCCCCTCGGCGCATAAGCTATTGATCGAACCGTTGCTCAACCCTTGAGGCAAGGGTATTTTAGACGTGTAGACTATTTCTTTTTCTAAACTCCCCCAAAAGATTAAGTCTGATCGTCGTTCGCCTAAAGTTATAAGCAAGACAAAAACGGCATCACCGGCATTTATTATATCGATCAGCTTGTAATTCCAAAGGGCCTTCGGAGGCATTTCCGCTTGCGCGGGTTCTTCATACACGATACGCTTGGCCCCACCTCCAAAAACGTAAATACCGGCACACTGACTACCGTCTTCTGTCGAGTTTACGGGCAATAAAATCTGCCCGTAAGAGTTGATACGATAGGTCCATTGTAGCTCTGTATCTCTTCACCGTTGCTCAGCCAAAAGGTTTGCCATAAGTCCTGAAAAAACTAATTTTCCGGCCAAACAGTGGAGAGCATTGTCCAGACACCCTGGAGTATCCTAGTCCAGCTACGACGCGCGAAGTGCAAAATATGGGCCTTCACAAAAAAGGTCGTGAAGGGGCAGTAGATCAAGGGGCACAAGGCCCAATGCAAGTACAGTTTCAGGTTCGAAAACACCAGCACACGCGCCGGGATTGCCAAAATACCAAGCGCGGCCGGTTTCACTTGAGACATTGAACATCAGATTTCCATCCGAGCCGATACGCGGACTTGATGAAGTCCAGTTTGACGGCTGGTTCCCAGAAAGCAATTCCCCAAAATATGCACGATAGGTGAGTTTGAAACGCCCATCGGTTGAAACAAATTTGCCGCTTTCCGATTCCTGCTGGAGAAAGTTTTTTCGTTCCGCGATCGCGCGAAAGACAAGTTGACCGATATCGTTTTTTCAGGCTCGTTGAAGAATTGCAGCCTTTTGCCGTCTAATCCTTCCACTACATCTCCGGAAAAAGCGACCGGAGTGATTTTGACTTTAACATTTGCGGATGCGGGCGCCAGGCATACAAAAGTATGCAAATGCAACTGCTTTCGCCATTACAACGGCGCTAAAGAAATTGCAAAAAAAAAAGAATTTATCATTTTTGGACCCAGTTAGAGTTTACTTCCCAAGACGCATACCGGCGTGGCCAGATCGTGATAACTAAATTTTTTCAATCACAGGTTGCAGGTATGAAGATAAACTTTGATTTTCAGAATATGTTTATCCGTCAGGACGAATGGAGTAACAAGATTTCCCGAGATTACTTGCTGCGGATCACTTTCGCCGTAAAAAATTCGAAATCTTCCCATGTTTGACCTGAATTGCGTCCAATCGCTGGGTAAAGCCAATTCGATCAGATGGAATTGCAGGACTGGCAAAACTTATTTGCAGTTATGACTGCTCGACATCTTTTGTAGGCTTGTTTCAGAGTGAGTTTTCAGGATTGATGGGGCCACAAAAACCCATAGAGCTGCGATATGAGGCTAAATAAGTGGCCGCTTATGTATTCCTATCGATTTGCACACCTAGATTGCAGATCGGCATCCTGTCGAATTGGAAGCCGCGAGATTGGTAGGCTCAGTACAAGGATCGTTGGGAACAATTCCGTATGGCCGCGTCGGAACTGCGACCGAGTTGTCTAAGGCTCCAACTCTGTCGTGACTTTTTGCCGAAAATATGGCGGTAAAAAGGCCCCGGGGAAACGCATGGGAACAATTGTCCTGCACCCTTGGGTTTAACTTCAATCGTATAAACAATCTAAAATAGTTTCTTGCCACAGCGGCGTTGGGCTACGATAGTTTGATCATTGATTGATCAAAAGTTGAGTGATTTTATGGATATACCTGATTGGATGGCCGGTGTTGCTGCGGTGGCTATGGTAATTATTTCTGCTTTGGCCCTGTATTTGAAACACGGGAGAAGACCCCCGCGAGGAACATTAGGCGGTGGTGGAGACGGCGGGAACGCTTCCGTCGGACGAGACGGTACCGCTGTTGGAGGGAACGGAGGTCGAAGTGGTGGCAGCGGTCACGGAGGCAAAGGCGGTAATGCTTTCGTGACCGGATCCGGAACATCAGTCGGTGGAGACGGTGGTGATGCTGGTGTCCCGTGGCGACCTGCACTTGGTGCTAGCTCTCCTTTGGGGCGACTTGGAATGGACAGTTCGTCATATGCTTTGTTGCCCAAGGACGAACTTGGTTTGATCTCAGCTGGCCGTGGCGGAGTAGGGGGCTGCCAATACTCCGAAGTGAAAACAAACAACGGAACCATGTCGTTAATCCAGTTAACGCGCCTGGTTCAACTTTGGTCCCCTGACACCATCGATATTGTGGATCATAAAACCCCAAAAGATGGTCAGGAGTTCTGGGACATCTTACGCCAAGTGGATGTTGATTTGGCAGAAAGAGCTGAAAAGCATGTTATGTCCAGTAAGGATGCAAAAGCTAAAGGTCTACCGCCGCCGAACCCATATGAATGATGGGTTTCGGTTCAGACTGACAACCGCATTGCACCAATCGCCTTGCCTGCTTAGGACGATTGGTGCTTGTTTGGCGTTCGGCTTAATCAGTTTGTTGAGCTTTTTTGTCGACGCCGAGCCGTCATACTTGCCCACGGTCTCTTTGAACCAGGTATGGTGTTGAAGAGACAACAATGATCCAAGGTTCAACAATGCCGCAAGTTGTGGCGGCGTCCCGTGCATTTCAAACGGGAAGGCAGTGCCAGCATGACGCTGGGAATGACATCAATGGACTTTGATCTGTAGGACATTTTACTTAATAGAAACAAACGCTGATCCCGCGTTCTCGCTTACGGATGGTCCGCCAAGTTGCAGCTTTTGGTGTTGCGATGCGGCATTTGTTGTACCAATAGACCAGAGCAGACAACGATCGGCTGTAAACAGGCAGTTGTTAAAATGAACAGAAAAGACGAAAATTCAGATATTATAAATAATTATGGTGATTTTCGCCTTTCGGTCGCTCCTATGATGGACTGGACAGACCGTCACTGTCGTTACTTTCATCGTCTGCTTAGCTCACGGACTTTGCTTTATACCGAAATGGTTACGGCTCCGGCGCTGGTGCGCGGAGGAGCGTTGCATTTGCTCGACCATAGCACCCAAGAACATCCAGTTGCACTGCAATTGGGGGGATCCGATCCGCAGGAGCTTGCTCAGGCCGCGATACTTGGGGAGCAAGCCGGTTATGACGAGGTCAACCTGAACTGTGGTTGCCCGTCCGACAGGGTTCAATCCGGCACTTTTGGCGCCGTTTTGATGAGAGAGCCCGGTCGCGTCGCGGACTGTGTCAGCGCCATGCGAGAAGTGGTCGATGTCGATGTCACTGTTAAGTGTAGGATCGGAGTGGACGAACAAGACCCGACCGAAGTCCTCCCCGATTTCTTAGAGCAAATCAGAGCCAGCGGTTGCCGCCGTGTCATAATTCATGCACGCAAAGCTTGGTTGCAAGGATTAAGCCCCAAGGAAAACAGGGATATTCCGTCGCTGGATTACGCCTTGGTTCACCAGATGAAGGCTGCCTTTCCGGACCTGCATATCTCGGTCAATGGTGGCATCACTTCGCTTACTCAGGCCCGGGCAATGCTGGACGCTGGTTTGGACGGGGTCATGATCGGACGCGCCGCCTATCACCACCCAGCCGAAATTCTGGCTGATGCGGATAGGCTGATTTTTCAAACAGGGCAAACCGTTGATCCTTTTGAGGTAGTAAGAAAAATGGTGCCATATGTAGAGAGACACCTTGCCAGCGGTGGGCGTTTGCACCAGATCACCCGGCATATGTTAGGTCTGTTTGCAGGTCGTCCCGGAGCGCGCAGCTGGCGCAGAATGCTGTCCGAAGGCGCAGTGCGGAAAGACGCCGGGCCCATGATAATGCTGCAGGCGCTGGAAAGCGTTTTGTCCGCTGCGCAAGAGGACGCGGCGGTTTAATGCGAACCTTAGCCAGGGTGAGGGAATAATGCCCGAGACTATGTTGCTGGCCCAGATGCTGGGCCTTTTGCTTGTGATTGGCGCTTTTGCAGGGGTCCTGGCAGGTTTGCTGGGTGTGGGCGGTGGAATTGTTCTGGTTCCAGCGTTTTTTTACGCATTTCAAACCTTGGGTTACGGCGGCCCACAGCTGATGCAACTATGTTTGGCGACATCGTTGGCAACGATTGTGGTCACGTCCGTTCGGTCCGTACTGAGTCACAATAAAAAAGGCGCGGTAGACTGGGATATTCTACGTGGTTGGGGTCCGGGAATCGCACTCGGCGCGCTTTTGGGCGTGTTGGTTGCGTCATCGTTGCGAACTGAGGTTTTGCAAGCCCTTTTTGGCGTTCTTGGAATGGTCATCGGTCTATATCTGGGGTTGGGCAGGTCCGAGTGGCGGTTGGGCGACGCGATGCCTATTGGGGTGCGCCGCATTCTGTTGTCTCCTTCTGTCGGATTTTTGTCGGTGTTGATGGGCATCGGTGGCGGCAGCTTTGGCGTGCCATTGATGAGCCTTTACAACACGCCCATTCACCGCGCAGTTGCAACCGCCGCGGGCTTTGGTGTGATAATTGCGGTACCTTCAGTTCTGGTTTTTTTGTTTTTTGAAATCGCGCCAGAACATCGTCCGCCTTTTACCGTCGGAGCCGTTAATCTGATCGCTTTTGGGATTGTAATCGCGATGACTATGATAACAGCACCCTGGGGCGTAAAACTTGCTCACGCAATGAATCCTAAACCTTTGAAACGCGTCTTTGCGGTATTCTTGACGCTTGTGGCATTGAACATGTTGCGAAAGGCACTGGGTTGGTAGGCTCATTCGAGGAGAGGGGTTGGATTACTTTCCCACACGATCCGGCGTTGGAACGCTGGGTAACGCACGTCCTTCCTGCAGCACGCGCAGCAGTAACAGATCCGGCTCATGCGCAATGGCATGAATGCGAGGGAACCTGGTTCGTCGGCGTCGACGTTTTGGAGAATGATGCGGTGGGCAGAGTAAGGGGTTCCCAGCCTTTGACCGGGCAGGCGGTTGATTTCGTGACGCAGCTTTACGGCGGCATCGACCTGCACAAAGGTCAGGTCTCGGTTATTTATCCGGGGTACCCACGTCCAAGACGGGATGAGAGCGAGGCCGCTGCGCGGTATCGCGCAAAACGGGATGCGGCCCACGTGGACGGCTTGAAACCGACAGGCCCTGATCGCAGACGAATTATTGATGAACCTCACGCGTGGGTGATGGGTATTCCGCTTAGCGATGTCTCTGCAAGTGCGTCGCCGATGGTCGTCTGGGAGGGCAGCCACAAAATTCTGGGCGATGCGTTTCGAACGGCTCTGACAGGGGTGCCAAATGATGCGTTGGCCCAGACAGATGTGACCGATATATATCAGGCAACCCGGCGGGAGGTTTTCGACCGCTGTTCGCGCGTCGAGTTGCCAGCAAGCCCCGGCGAGGCTTATGTCATTCATCGCCACTGCCTGCATGGTGTTGCCCCTTGGGGGGAAAGCGCACGAGCGGGGCCGGACGGCCGGATGATCGCCTATTTCCGCCCAGAATTGCCCGGCGGAGTGGCGCAATGGCTCGAATTCCCGTAACCTCCTGCCATTGCTCTGTTTTGGAGGATGGTTTCAATGATTACGGTCCAAACGAATTCTGACGGTACACTGATCGAAGTGGAATTGTCTGGTGAAGTTACCAGCGCGGATTACACAAACACTCTGGTTCCGGCAATTGAAGGCGCACTTGCCGATCACGACGCCGTTCGGTTATTGGCAATCGTGACGCCAGAATTCAAAGGCTACGATTTGGGTGCAGCGTGGTCTGACACCAAGCTGGGTCTCAGTCACTGGCGCGGGTTTGACCGTATTGGTGTGGTGGCCGACCAAGGATGGGTGCAAACCAGTATTCGTTTGGCTGCACCGATCTTGCCCTGTCCAGTACAGGTTTTTTCGATGGAGGAACTTGAGGCCGCACGTCGATGGATGCGTGAGTCTCTCGGTTCTATTCATGTGACCGATCTAGGTGGACCATGCGTTCAGATCAGCTTGCTAGGAAAGTTGGACCCGGATGAATACAAGCAGGCGCAATCGGATCTGGACGCGCTGCTGAGCGGCAAAGAGGGGTTTCGTTTGCTGATCGATTTGCGCGAATTTGACGGCTGGCAAGGTTTAACGGCGTTGGCCGCCCATTTCCGCTTGGCAGCAGGGCATATCGGAATGCTGGATCGCGCGGCGATTGTCGGGGATAAGGCTTGGCAAAAGTTGGCGCAACGGACAGCAAGTCATCTTCTTGGCACTCGTGCGCAATATTTCCCGTCAGCTGAAATTGAAAGCGCAAAAACCTGGCTAGCCGCAGGATAACCGCACCGTAGAATGTATGATGGAAAGACTATGCGCATGGCAGTACGAGATGAGCTGGACAAACTTTTCGAAGACTACCTGATTGCTTACCGTCAAGCCGACGCTGACGGCTGTGCTGCCGTGTATTCAGTTGAGGCTCAACTCTTTTCGCCATTTGGTTCTGCGACGGGTCGCAAAGCTATCGCCGAACTTCACCGGGATTGGTTCACCGAAGGCACGGAAAATAAATCTCTCACCGTCTTGGATTCCGGTCAATCGGGAAACTTGGCTTGGTGCCTTGCTAGTTTTTCGGAAGGCGAAGCTGCTGAAAATGGTGTTTCCCTAAACGTGCTTGAAAGGCAGGCCAACGGGACTTGGCTGATCCAAATGAGTAGTCTGAATGAAAGCTAGTCGCGGTGCATCCGAGCAGAGCGACCGCCACGACGTTTTGCCAACCTGGGTTTTCGGTTTGGCAGGTCCTGCATGATTTCAGCGCGTTCAGAACTTTCCATTTTAGACCAGCGCGTGATTTCTTCGATGGTGCGATAGCAACCAGTGCAAATGCGTTCAGTTGGATGCACAACACAAATTTGGATACAGGGGCTTTCCACCTCATTCCTTCTCCAAACCATATTTGTCATCAATGTCATCCGATCCGTCAAAGAAAGCGCAACCTGTCCAGCGCCCCTTGCAAGATATAACCTGCCGCGACGTGGTCGATAACCTGTCCGCGACGTTTTCGTGTCGTATCCGCCTCGAGCAGTGCTTTTTCTGCCGCAACAGTACTAAGTCTTTCATCCCAAAACCCGATTGGCAAATCGGTCAAACGAGAAAGATTTCGGGCAAAAGCGCGGGTTGACTGACAGCGGGGTCCTTCTGATCCGTCCATATTTTTGGGAAGCCCCAGAACTATTCCGCCAATCTCCCGATCTGTTGCAATTTCGATAAGACGAGCTGAGTCGAGTGAGAATTTTTTGCGCCGCACCGTCTCTAGCGGGCTGGCCACTGTGCGCATGCGATCGGAAACTGCGACCCCGATGGTTTTTTCGCCAAGATCCAAACCTATCAATGCCTTCATCTGAGGTAGAGCGTCGGCAAAGTCCTGAAATTCTTCGGAGATCATTGGTCTAGACCAGCGCGTTGCGAAGCGATTTGAATCACTTCCAATGCGGCGTCGTTGCCAGAAAACACAAGCAACGCTTCATCCCGAATGTTCTTTGCGCGCTCGGTGTCGCCAAGAACGCCCAAGGCTGCGATCAGGCGGGCCCATTCCTCGGGTGTTCCACCTTCGGTGGCCAAACGGTCAGACAGCTGGTTGACCATGCCTTGAATCATTTCTTGACGTTCTTCAGGTTTAAGGTCCGCCGCAGCTTGCATGTCTTCTTGTGAGGGACCCGGCATTGCCGGAGCAGAACTTAGGTTCGGTGCGTTGAACACCCCGGCGCGGAAAGCAAGGTCGTCGATCTGACTTCGAATGGCGCTGGCCCAGGGAGCGCCCGGAGGAGCACTGCGAAGCGTATCCGCCCAAACACGATAGGCAAGGTCCGGTCGCCCGGTCTGAGCCAGCATCTGCCCCCAGTAATATCGCGCCGGACCTTGCTCGGGATCACGCTCAAGTGCCTGCTGCAACGCTTCCTCGGCTTGTGGTGAGACATAGCCTCCGGCAGCAAGGATCATCATTTCGGCCAGATCGGCATAGGCTTCGGCAGAAGCTCCACCGTCAGAAAGTTCGATGACCCTGGTCTGAGCTTCATATCCAGCCTTGAAGTTTCCGGCGTTTGTTTCGTGCTGTGCCAGCAAAGTGTGGCCTTGTATGTCGTCTGGTCGCCCTGCCACTGTCTCCCGCAGCTGGGCAAGCAGCGCGGCGTAGTTTTCATCGAGTGTCGGTGCAGCGACCGGAGTCGCCATGCTTTCAGCGTCAGCTTGGCTAGGACGGTTTATGCGCAAATCCTGGGCCATCGCCAATCTTGCGGACAGTGGCATGTCAGGAAACCCAGCAGCCCCCATCTGCCGGTAAATCACCAAGGCACCACCGACCAGCGATAAGACCAACAAAATGACAGCAATGACTGAAACTGTTCTTGTCGGCCCTTTCGCGTCTTCTGTAGTGCGTGCCTGCGCGTCGGCCGCCAATATCCTACGGGAAATTTCGGTCCGCACACGATCTGCGTCAGCCTCTGCGATCACACCTCGGGAAAGGTCACGGTCCACACTGGCCAACTGTTCGCGATACACCCTCAGATCATACGCCGCGGTTGACTCCTCTGCCCGGCGGTTACGCACAAGAGGGGCAATCAAAAACCCAGCGATAAGCAATGCTATCAGCGAAGTGATAATCCAGAATGTCATTGTCCCTCCGGAGTGGCTCATCAGACTTAGACCCCCGGGCCGGACGAAAAAAGGGGCAAAAAGCCGCGAAGCGCGATCATGTCGCAATAATGCGATATTGTGACGTTGCACGGCACAGGTAAAATGACGGTACGCGGCATATCTGCGCCCAATCACCGAAGACCGGACGGATTCGCTTATGAAACACTATTCAGCCTTTGCTGTAGCGCGTGAGGCGCTGCGATATCACACGGGATGGGAACGGGCGTGGCGTTCGCCCGAGCCAAAAAAGCGATATGATGTCATTATTGTCGGTGCTGGGGGTCACGGGCTGGCGACAGCATATTACCTGGGCAAGAACTACGGCATTCAAAATGTCGCTGTGATCGAAAAAGGCTGGTTGGGTGGCGGCAATACGGGCCGAAACACAACCATTATTCGATCGAATTATCTGCAGGATCCATCGGCGGCGCTTTATGAAAAGGCTCGAAGCCTCTACGAGGATCTGAGCCAAGAGCTGAACTATAACGTTATGTTCAGTCCGCGCGGGGTAATGATGCTGGCGCAGACTCAGCACGAAATACGCGGCTATCAACGCACTGCTCATGCAAATGCTTTGCAGGGCGTCAAGACAGAGTGGATCGGGTCGGAGCGTGTGAAAGAACTGGTGCCGATCATCAATATCGACGGCCCTCGATACCCAGTGTTGGGCGCGCTTTGGCAGGAACGTGGCGGTACTGCGCGCCATGATGCCGTTGCGTGGGGCTATGCACGTGCGTGTTCGGCGATGGGGATGGACATCATACAGCAGTGCGAAGTCACTGATGTCAGATCGGAAAACGGCCGCGTTGTGGGTGTCGACACCACCAAAGGTGCCATCGATTGCGATAAGCTGGGGATTGTGGTTGCTGGCCATTCGGGACAATTGGCCGAAATGGCAGGTTTCCGGTTGCCGCTGGAAGCTATTGCTCTTCAGGCGCTGGTGTCCGAGCCGATCAAGCCCTGCATGGACGTGGTCGTGATGGCCAATACCGTACATGGCTACATGTCACAGTCTGACAAGGGTGAGATGGTGATCGGTGGTGGAACCGACGGGTTCAACAACTATACCCAGCGCGGCTCGTTCCATCATATAGAGGAAACTGTGCGTGCACTTGTCGAAACTTTTCCGATGATTTCGCGTCTGAAGATGCTGCGTCAATGGGGTGGGATCGTCGATATGACCGGCGACCGCTCACCCATTTTGTCGAAAACGCCGTTGACCGGTTGCTTCATTAACTGTGGTTGGGGCACTGGTGGGTTTAAAGCCATTCCCGGCTCGGGCTGGGGCATGGCGCAGTTGATGGCAACCGGTCATTCGCCTTTAACCGAAGCCTTTACGCTGGACCGCTTCAAAGAAGGCCGTTTTATCGACGAAAGCGTTGCAGCAGGGGTGGCGCATTGATGAGACGTTTTGATCGCAGACCCCGAGTACGAGCATTCGATCGAGGCTCTTGCGTGTTTTTGAGTGGAATGTCAGCCGGATTTGGCTGCAACCGGCTACTGAAAGGATGAAACTATGCTAGTCCTTACTTGCCCTTATTGCGGTGTCGAAGCCGAAGAAACCGAGCTGTCCGCAGGTGGAGAGGCGCATCTGAAACGCTATGGCCCGGGTTCGTCAGATGACGAATTCCACGATTACCTGTTCATGCGTGAAAATCCCAAAGGCGTACATTTTGAACGCTGGCGCCACTCATACGGATGTGGCAAGTGGTTTCACGCCGCCCGTTGTACGCAAACGCTCGAAGTTTTTGGTACTTATTCTGCGCAAACCACCGAGCCTCCGAAAGAAGTCAAAAATGCCATCTCGGCTAAACGCCCAGGGTGGTCTTGGAGGGGACACTCCTGATGCTGCTTGTTCTTGAAAAAACTTCTGCCCAAAGCGTCTACGCCTTAACCTGCGAAAGGTCCGCAGCATGAGCTCCCGTCTGGCAAAACAAGGTCGTTTGATTGACCGTTCCAAACCGGTCACGTTTTCCTTCAACGGCAATTCAATGCAGGGGTACGAGGGAGATACGCTCGCTTCGGCCCTGCTCGCGAACGATCAGATGATGGTTGGCCGTTCTTTCAAGTACCACCGTCCTCGCGGAGTTGTTGCCAGCGGTGCAGAGGAACCCAACGCTCTGGTCGGTTTGGGGCAGGGCAATAGGTTCGAGCCGAACCAGCGCGCCACAACCACAGAACTTTTCAATGGCCTGACCGCGATCTCGCAGAACCATTGGCCGAGTCTGGAATTCGACATCGGTTCGGTTAACACTGCGCTGGCCCGATTTTTGCCAGCCGGGTTCTACTATAAGATGTTCATTCATCCTAAACCGTTCTGGAAACACATCTACGAGCCGTTCATCCGCCAATCTGCAGGTCTGGGCAAAGCCCCAGACAAGGACTCTCGAGATGCGGACACTTACGAGCACTTTTACAGTTTTGCCGACGTTTTAGTGATCGGTGGTGGTATCGCAGGATTGCAGTCGGCAAAAGCCGCAGCACTGTCCGGCGCCAAGGTCATGCTGATCGAGCAGACCGCGCATTGGGGCGGGCGTACTTTGGTCGATGGTGGAACCGTTGGCGGGAAACCTGTGGATAAGTTCGTGGACCAATTGGTTTCTGAGCTAGAAACAATGGATAACGTGACCATGCGCACACGCTGCATGGGGGCCGGAGTATACGACCACGGTTACGTATTGGGCTACGAGCGTTTGAGTGACCACAGACCCGGGACACAGGGTCCGCGCCATCGTTTGTGGCGTATACGGGCGAAACAGGTCGTCACCGCTACAGGTGCAATCGAGCGACCGTTGTCGTTTGCCGGGAATGATGTGCCGGGAGTCATGCTGGCATCCGCGATGCGCGATTATGTTGTGAACTGGGGAGTGACTCCAGGACAGCGGGTCGTGATCGCGACCAACAACGATGATGCATACCGAACAGCAATTGCCCTGAAACAGGTCGGTGTGAACGTAATCCGTGTCGTTGATACGCGTGCAACGGCGGGTCCAATGGCAGAGGAAGTCCGTCAGCTTGGGGTACGTGTCGATCCGGGTAAAGCTATTGCCAAGGTCAAAGGTGGCAAGCGCGTCAAGAATGTCCAGCTATGTAACCAGGACGGTATCGGTGGTGCTCGTGAAGAGATCGAGTGCGATGCAGTTGCAATGTCGGGCGGCTGGTCGCCGGTTGTCCATCTGTGGTCCCATTGTGGAGGTAAGCTGATCTGGGATGACGCAAACGCGCATTTCCGTCCTGATCCCAATAGACCACCTTTGGGAGCAAATGGCGACGGGTTCGTTGTGGCTGCGGGGTCGTCCAATGGGCATTTGTCGCTGGGTGAAGCGATTGCCGACGCACATGCTGCCGGAAAGGCGGCTGCCAAGGCTGCTGGCTTTAAGCCTAAAAACACCAGAGCTCCATCAGGTGAAGCAGCCGAAGAGGCACCGATGGAGGCAATCTGGTTGATGCCTGCGAATGCCGAGGTGCAGCTGCGTATGAAATCCTGGCTGGATTTTCAGAACGACGTCAAAGTGTCGGATGTTCAACTGGCAGCGCGCGAGGGATATGAAAGCGTTGAGCACACCAAGCGCTATACAACGTTGGGCATGGCCACCGATCAGGGCAAACTAAGCAATATTAATGGCTTAGCTATACTTGCTGACTCATTAGACTCCGATATTCCAAAGGTTGGCACGACAACATTTCGTCCGCCTTACACCCCGATTTCCTTAGGCGCTATTGGTGGCGAAGCGCGGGGCGAGGTTTTCCAGCCTATCCGCCGTACACCGATGCACGATTGGCATGACGCGAACGGTGCAGACTGGGAACCGGTTGGTCAATGGCGACGCCCCTATGCCTATGTCCGTCCCGGGGAATCTGTGCATGACGCAGTGAATCGAGAGGTTAAAAATACTCGCGATAATCTTGGCATTCTAGACGCTTCGACTCTGGGAAAATTGATCGTCAAAGGCCCAGACGCCGGCAAATTTCTGGACATGTTGTACACGAACATGATGTCCACGCTTAAATTGGGTAAATGCCGCTATGGTCTGATGTGCTCGGAAAACGGGTTTTTGATAGATGATGGCGTTGTCGCTCGTATCGACGAGGACACATGGCTTTGCCACACGACGACAGGCGGGGCTGAGCGAATACACGCGCATATGGAAGAATGGCTTCAGACCGAATGGTGGGATTGGAAAGTCTATGTCGCCAATGTGACCGAACAGTATGCACAGGTTGCGGTTGTCGGTCCGAATGCCCGCAAGGTGCTTGAGAAGTTGGATGGTATGGATGTATCGAAAGATGCCCTGCCGTTCATGGAATGGCGAGATGGCAAAATAGGTGACTT
This sequence comes from Ruegeria sp. YKSD179, assembly GCF_059612885.1. Lineage (NCBI taxonomy): Bacteria > Pseudomonadati > Pseudomonadota > Alphaproteobacteria > Rhodobacterales > Roseobacteraceae > Ruegeria > Ruegeria sp. YKSD179. The sequence goes on from NZ_JBXWRL010000012.1 coordinate 90,978, forward strand.
CGATTGCCGCGCCTATCGCATCTCGTTCTCCGGTGAACTCAGTTATGAAATTGCAGTACCTGCCAGCCAGGGACAAGCGTTTTGGGATGCATTGTTTGCGGCGGGGCAGGAGTTTGGTGTGATGCCTTATGGCACAGAATGTTTGCATATTCTGCGCGCCGAAAAAGGCTTCATAATGATAGGAGACGAAACAGACGGAACCGTGATCCCACAAGATCTTGGCCTGCACTGGGCGCTTTCAAAAAAGAAAGAGGATTACCTGGGCAAACGTGCCCATTCGCGTAGCCATATGACGGATCCTGATCGCTGGAAACTGGTGGGGCTTGAGACTGTGGATGGTTCTGTTATCCCCGATGGCGCCTATGCAGTAGGCGAGGGCGTCAACGCCAACGGTCAACGGAACATGATCGGACGCGTAACCTCAACTTATTTCTCGGCTAATCTGGGCAAGGGTGTCGCAATGGGGTTAGTCAAGAACGGACCGGACCGGATGGGCGAGATCATCGAATTTCCCGGCACTGACGACAAAATCTACAAGGCCAAAATCGTTGATCCGGTCTTCTTCGACAAAGGTGGAGAGAAGCAGAATGTCTGAGCCCATCAGCGCATTGAACCATGCCAGCTATGACGGCATTGCCAAGGTTGAGGAAAGCGGCCTGCAGGGGATGATTACCGTGCGTGGAAATCTGTCCGACAAAGTGTTAGCCAAGGCGGTCAAGGATGCGACCGGCCAAAAAGTGCCCGGACAGCGCGAAGCATTTGTCGAAGGCGACACCGGTGTCTGTTGGATGTCGCCCGACGAACTGCTGGTACTGGTGCCTTATGCCGAATTGAATGCAAAGTTGGCAGCAATGACAGACGCGCTGAGTGGCGTTCATGCTCTGGCAGTCAACGTCTCAGATGCGCGGGCTGTGTTTCGTGTATCCGGCAATTCGGCGCGCGAAGTTCTGGCCAAACTGGCACCGGTAGATTTGTCGCCCGAGGCCTTCCAACCGGGTCAAATCCGGCGTTCACGCTTGGCGCAGGTAGCGGCGGCTTTCTGGATGGACGACACCGATACGTTCCGAGTTGTCTGTTTTCGATCCGCTGCAGAATATGTTTTTGAGCTGTTGAAGGTCGCGGCGCAGCCCGGCAGCGAGGTTGGGGTTTACTGACCCAGCATTCTCATCATTTGTCCGGCTCAATTGGTCTAAAAAAGTTGTCTTTTTGTCGTCCAGAAGTCTCGTCAAAAAATCCAATTTTACCATGTGAGATGTGGTCGTTATCGGTCGATACACTTGTTTCACATTTTTAGAAGGCGCAGCGCTTCTTGGGCGGCTTCATCAAGGTGGCGGACGCATGGATTTGTAATCTCCGCCCTTGACCTCGGCCACTTGCCAAAGCATTTAACCCTTGGGAACCGAAACTTATATTTAACAGGGGGCCGAGATGGCTTTTGAACTTCCTGATCTTCCTTATGCACATGACGCGCTTGCAGCCAAAGGTATGTCCGCGGAAACGCTGGAGTATCACCACGACCTGCACCACAAGGCATATGTGGACAATGGCAACAAATTGATCGCTGACACTGAATGGGACGGCAAGTCTTTGGAGGATATCATTGTCGGCACTTATGATGCAGATGCCGTCGCGCAAAACGGAATCTTTAACAATATTAGTCAGCTCTGGAACCACAACCAATTCTGGGAAATGATGGGCCCTGGCGGTAATGCGATGCCGGGTGAGCTGGAAGCGGCATTGGTGGAAAACTTTGGCTCGGTTGACGAATTCAAGTCACAGTTCAGTGCGGCTGGCGCTGGTCAGTTCGGTTCAGGCTGGGCGTGGCTGGTCAAGAACGCAGACGGCTCGCTGGCGGTGACTAAGACAGAAAATGGCGTGAACCCATTGTGCTTTGGTCAGACAGCACTGCTGGGTTGTGACGTGTGGGAGCATTCGTATTACATCGATTTCCGCAACAAGCGCCCGGCTTACCTGTCGAACTTCCTCGACAATCTGGTGAACTGGGAAAACGTCGCGTCGCGGATGTGATCGTTTGAACCGAAGACGGTTTATCAAAGGCCTGCTGGCGCGAAAGCAAGCGGGCCTTTTTTCTTTGGGCTACAGGTTCTTTCTTGAACCTGCGCTGCGGCTGCATGTGCGCAAATGGCATGTGCGACGACGCGGTTGGGTCGAATGGCTATGTCCAGACGCTTGAACGGTATGGGCTTTCAGGTCTTGTCCAATGCCGAGGTCAATTTGGATGATGCCAGAGTTTGGTCGGCGCGGTTGGAGGATCAACGCGCGATCCCGCGCGGGTTACGAAAATGCCGAAGGTTGCACGACTTACCGGCAACATTGGCGCAAGTTATCGATGACGCGCCTGTCATCATGATGGCCCATGAGCCCGGTATGTTCCCCGAGATGCCCAAGCGGGTTGCCTTGACGGTCTCTGGTCACACCCATGGCGGGCAGATTCGGTTTGCGGGTTGGGCGCCGTTTGTCCCGTCCCAGTGCCGCAACCGTTACGCCTATGGCCACGTGCACGAGGATGGGCGTGATCTGATTGTCTCGGGCGGGATCGGGTGCTCCATCTTGCCGGTGCGATTCGGAGTGTCGCCTGAGATCACGGTGATCGAATTGTCCACCTGACGGGTGGAAACCTGCCGACACGTCAACTTTCATGTTGAAACCTATTGCACCGCCTCCCGCAGTACCTAGCTATAGTAGGCGGAGGGAGAGAACCGCCAAATCGTTGAAAAACAACACTGTGCTGCGTGAAAGACACCATTCACGCGACCAGATGGGCTGTGCCCGCTGGATGAGGGATGAGCAAATAAATCGATACAGGAGGTCACTATGGCTGCACTTGAACAGGGAACTTGGGTCATTATCGCGGACGGAGAAAAGGCGCTGGTGATGGAGAATATCACCGACGCGCAGGACCCCAATCTGGTTGTCGTCTCCGTCGAGGAGCTTGATACGCCTCAACCCAGACCTACGGATCGTGCCGGTCGTAGGTATGACGCGGGGCCGAACCAAAAGTCGGCCATAGAGGAGCCCGACTGGAAAACCCATGCGAAATCTCTTTTTGTGCAAGATTTGGCAAATTTACTGAACCGAAAGGGTTTAAAAGGCGCGTATAAACGATTGGTTTTAGTTGCAAGTCCGCATGTACTGGGGCTTCTACGTCGTCGGCTTCACAGTAAAGTCTTGGCTAAAGTTGTCGCCGAAGTCGACAAGACCATGACCAATCACCCCTTACGCAAAGTAGAAGCTTTGTTGAGCAATCGGTTGAAATCGTCTGTTCCGTGAACGGGAAAGATAAGGGCGGTTACACACCGCCCATCTATTACGTCAGTCTAAAACCTGCCGCAGGGCAGACATCGCGGCGTTAGGACTGTCGACCCAGGTAATAAAATCTAACAGTGATGCATCAGCGAAATCCTGATCGATGACTTGCTGCAGAAGAGTGCGCAATGCATCCCAGTAACCGTCTATGTTCAAGACCAGTATGGGCTTGTCGTGCAAACCCAACTGTCGCCAGGTCAGGGCCTCGAACAACTCGTCCAAAGACCCCGCTCCTCCGGGAAGCACGACGACGGCATCAGCGTTCATGATCATGACTTTCTTACGTTCATGCATCGTCTCGGTTACGATGAATCGCGTAAGGTCTGTCTTACCCACTTCACGTTGCAAAAGGTGAACAGGGATCACACCAAAGGTTTCACCGCCGGTCGATTGCGCTGCGCGCGCAACTTCGCCCATCAACCCTACGTCTCCGGCGCCGTAAACCAATCTCCAACCTTCCTTAGCCAACAACTGTCCAAATTGGTTGGCAGCTTGTGAATAGGCCGGATTAGTGCCATTGCGTGACCCGCAATACACACAAACAGATTTCTGAGACATGGAATGACTTCTCCGGGCTTGTGTCAGAGGTTTTGACCCCTGATAGCGACATTGATAGATTGGCTCAACCGTCCGATCGAATGCTCGACACTCGGGGTATTTGTGTGGCGGGGTGAAAGGAAAAGAATGAACGCCGAATCGGGAAGCGGAAGCTCTAAAACATTTATTTGGGGGCTGGTTGCGGGGCTCGTCGCTGTTTTGGTGGCAGGGGGGCTTTATCTATCGGGGATTTTCAACAGGACACCTACACAGTCACCGACCGAAACCGACGTTGCTGTTGAGCAACCGTCGGAAGAGTTGCAAACAGATGAGCCTGCGGCGTCGACAGAGGATATTCAGGCCGAAGCTCTGGAACAAAATGTCGGCACGGACCAATCGGCGGATATTTCCGAACCCGCCGTTGAATCTGAGTCTGAAGACCCCGCAACTGATGAAATCGCCACTGCCGCTCCGGTTCTGGATCAGATTTTTGTCGAACCAGACGGGAATTCTTTGCTTTCAGGAACAGCAGATCCGGGTTCCGAAGTCGACGTCGTGCTGGATGGCGAAACTGTTCACAGCTTTACCGTGGACGAAACTGGTCAGTTCGCCGAATTTCTGTCAATTCCTTTTGATGATGATGCGAGAGGGTTGGTATTGGAAACTCAAAATGAGGATGAGCCTGTTCGTTCTGATGACTATCTGATCGCCGCTCTGCCTGAGCCTGGGCCTGAGCTAACGGATAATGCTCCTCAGGAAACCGAGGACCCCGAAACCGCCGGATTGGAGGCTTCTGACGCAGAAAGCCCTGACCCAAAAATCGAAGAATTAGAAGAGCCGCAGACAGAGTCTTCGGAGACAGCAACCTCTGTTGCTGAAACCGAAACCGACGAAGAACCTGCGGCTATCACCCCAACCACGAACCCCGACAAGCCGAGCCAACAGGTGGCTATCCTGAGGTCTGGCGAAGATGGCGTCGAACTGGTTAAGCCGCCTGCAGCAAGCGAAACACCGCCGGATCAAGTTGAACTCGACACAATTGGGTATTCAGACGAAGGCGAGGTTGAGCTGACAGGCCGCGTTCAGGATGATTCCTCGGTGCGTCTGTATTTGGACAACAATCTTGTGGCAGATTTGGATCCTTCGAACGACGGTCAGTGGCGCGGAGAAATCGAAGGTGTGGATCCCGGTGTCTATACATTGCGCGTAGACGAGGTTTCACCCGAAGGCGACGTGGTTAGCCGGATCGAGACACCTTTCCAACGTGAACCCATCGAAACGTTGAAGGCTGCCGAGGCAGCGGCCATCCCCAACTCGTCGACGGCAGCTCCGATCAGGTCCGTCACAGTTCAAAAAGGCGACACCTTGTGGGCTATTTCGCGCGAGCGTTATGGCGATGGAGTGTTGTATGTCAGGCTGTTCGATGCCAATCGCGAGTCAATCCGCGACCCAGACCTGATTTATCCCGGGCAAATCTTCACGATCCCCGAATAGAACGCTGACACTGGCCCAGTGCGGGCCAGGGTCAATCTCAGACCGATGTTAAGGTACGTGATGAGACGAAAGCCCGCGAATCCGCCTATTGAGACGCGAGACCAGGACGAGCGCAAGTCGGGATGGCGCACCATCCGCAAAGTTGCACCATATCTATGGCCTGATGATGAGCCGTGGGTAAAGCGGCGTGTGGTAATAGCATTGTTGATGCTTGTCTTGGCCAAGCTGATCGCTGTCTACACCCCGATTTTATATAAAGGCGCAGTTGATGGGTTAGCTGGCGAAGGTGTGCCCCCGCTGGCGTTGGGAGCGGTGGGTTTGACCGTTGCCTATGGCATAGCTCGAATGATGACCGTTGGATTTCAGCAGTTGCGGGACGCGCTGTTCGCACCGGTGGGGCAAAGGGCACTGCGAGCGCTGGCGCTAGAAACATTTCGGCACATCCACCAATTGTCGATGCGCTATCACGTGACCCGGCGCACTGGTGGCCTAAGCCGCATTATCGAAAGGGGCGTCAAAGGCGTAGAATTCCTGCTGCGGTTTTTACTCTTTTCCATTGGACCGCTGATTTTAGAACTTTTGATGGTGGCGGTCATATTAATGTGGTTGTTCGATGTATGGTATCTGGTCGTGGTCGCAGCGACAATCACACTGTACATCTGGTTCACATTTGCGGTGACCGAATGGCGCGTAAAACTGCGTCGTGAAATGAACGATCAGGATACCGAAGCCAATCAACGAGCGATCGACAGCCTATTGAACTTCGAAACTGTCAAGTATTTCAATGCGGAAACGCGCGAAGCTGAACGTTACGATGTGTCGATGAAGGCGTATGCTCAGGCAGCGCTAAAAACGGCTTATTCGCTTGCGTTTTTGAATTTTGGTCAATCCATGCTGATCACTGCGGGATTGATTGGTGTCATGGTTCTGGCGGCCATTGGAGTACAAAACGGAACGCTCACTGTGGGGGATTTCGTCATGGTCAATGCGTACATGATCCAAATTACGGTCCCACTGAATTTCCTTGGCACGGTTTACCGCGAAATCCGTCAGTCGTTGGTTGATATGGGACAAATGTTCGATTTGCTGGAACAGCCATCTGAGGTAACCGACAAGCCCGGTGCGCGTGATCTTGAGGTGGCTGGGGGGCAAGTCACCCTCGACAATGTTCGTTTCGGATATGATCCAGATCGGGAGATCTTGCGTGGAGTGTCCTTGACAGTGCCAGCCGGGAAAACCGTGGCTATTGTGGGTGCAACCGGTTCAGGAAAGTCCACAATTGGGCGTTTGTTGTTCCGTTTTTATGATGTTACCGGTGGCGCGTTGAAGATTGACGGGCAAGACGTTCGGAACGTTACACAATCCAGCCTTCATTCAGCTATTGGAGTAGTTCCTCAAGACACGGTCCTGTTCAACGACACGATCCGCTACAACATCGCCTACGGTCGGGATGGTGCTAGCCAAGCAGATGTCGAGGCCGCTGCTAAAGCGGCCCAAATACACGAGTTTATCGAAGGTTTGCCGCAAGGTTATGATACCAAAGTCGGCGAACGCGGACTTAAGTTATCAGGGGGAGAAAAGCAACGCGTCGGCATTGCACGAACACTGTTGAAGAACCCTCCGATTCTGCTGCTGGACGAAGCGACATCAGCTTTGGACACAGATACGGAACAGGATATCAAGGATGCGCTTGCTCGTGCTGGTGAAGGGCGGACTGTGATAACGATCGCGCACCGTCTAAGTACTATTGCCGAGGCCGACCAGATTGTCGTTTTGGAAAAAGGCAAAATCATAGAGCAAGGCACCCATGATGCATTGCTTTTGCATGAGGGGCGCTATGCACAGCTTTGGAACAGGCAGCAACTGGATGCGCAGGTTGCGTGATCACTGCATACTTTAAGGTTAAACTCTAAATCGAAACGCCGTCGCAACAGACTATTCAGCGGCCTTCAATGGCGTTGAAGGAGGATGGTCCGGATTGTCATTATCTGTTCTTTGCGACTCGAAAATTACGTCGGCGTTGTCAGTCCAGACGACTTCGGTGGATTGCATCTGGCGCGCCGTGCGGCCAATTTTCATATCTTGCGCAATTTGACTGGACCGGCCCCCGGTTAGACCGGCCAATGCCTTGGCCAGCCAGACCGAGTAGGTGACAACCCAAACCCGAAGCGCAAGAAACGATGGCGTTACGATCAGAGTCAGCACGGTTGCCGTGCCCAGGCCGAAAACAACTGCTGTCGCAAGCTGCTTCCACCAAAGCGCAGTGGGGCTGTCGATTGAATATCCACCATTGATAAAGTCCAGAGACAAACCGAACATCATTGGCGTGAGGCCCGCCATAGTTGTCAAAGTTGTTAGCAAAACGGGTCGAATTCGCGCCTCGGCCGTTCGTACAATAGCCTCGATTCTGGGCATTTGGCGGCTGTATTCCTGATAAGTGTCAATCAGAACAATGTTGTTGTTCACCACAATCCCTGCAAGCGCCACAATACCTGTCCCGGTCATGATGATCGAAAAGGGCTGTTGCATCCACATCATTCCGATCAGTACACCGGTTGTGGAAAGCACGACGGCCAAAAGAACAAGAACAGAGTTGTAGAACGAATTGAATTGCGCCAGCAGAATTACGAACATTAGCCCCAACGCACCAGCAAACGCGTTGACCAGAAAGGCGCCCGATTCTTCTTGATCTTCCTGGTCTCCGGTCCATTCCCAACTTACCGTGTTGGTAAAGGGATCGGTGTTTAACCATTCGGTCAGAACCGCGATACGTTCATTCGGGTTGATCAGACCAAACTTGGCATCTCCGCTTTCAATGGCATTTTGCAGGTCATCGATACTTTCGGCGCCTGTTAGCTGCACAAGCTCAAAAGCCTTGCCTTCTGAGTTGGTCAAAACCGTTCCGGAAGGTTCTGCCCCTTCGGCGACCTCTTTCATTACGGCCAAACGTTGTTCTGCCCCATCTGAACCTTCGATGAACACTTTGCTCAAACTGGGTTCGACATCCGCTTTTACGTCATAGTAACGTTCCTGATTGACCCGGTCGATTACCGCGAGTTTGGCCACTGGCTTACGCGTGACAAAGTTCGAAAGAGGCACCAACCCATCCTGGGTTCGCACTTTTAGAGTATCCAAAGTTGATAACACTCGGTCTTCCTCGGGCAGGCGGACCCTTATTTCGATTTCCTCATCCGTGCTGTCAGGGCGCATTTCGCCCAACAGGATGCCGCGTGTCACCAATTGTACCATTGCACCAACGGTCGCAACATCGGCGCCAAAACGCCCGGCCTTGGCGACATCGACGTCGATTTGCCAGTCGATTCCGGGAAGCGGTAGGGTGTCTTCGACTTTGATCAGGCCGGGCATTGAATCAAACACCGAGCGTGCGTTTGACGCGGCTGTGGTCAGATCTTCCCAGCTGTCGCCTTTGATACGCAAATGTACCGGTTTGGCCGACGCGGGTCCCTGTTCTAAGGCCAAAATTTCGACCACGATACCCGGTAACTTGGCAAGTTCGGAACTCAACTCTTCCAGCACGAAATCGCCATCGAATTCAGGCGCAATAACCTGCCGTTCCAAACGTCCTCCAGCGACAGGTTCCGATACGGTGGGCCGATCCTCCCATGGTATGATCTCGAACTGAACTCGCCCTACCGTATCAGCCGGGGCTTGGGCACCGCCATTGTTTTGATCCAAACCGCCTTCGCCAGCAAAGGAAAAGACATTAATAACTGCGGGATGGGCGCTGATGACCTCTTCTGCCGCCAATACCATCGCGTCTTTTTCAGCCAGAGACAGGTTTCCCCGGGCGCGCACATACGCAGTGGCTTGTTCCGGTTCGTTTTCGACGAAAAACTCAACTCCGCGAGAGTTCTGTGGGAAAAGTACAAAAGCAATGTAGAAAACCATTGCGAACACCGCTGCGATAGCGACGATCGGCATTACCGGATTTCCAACCAGAAATTTGACGAAATAACCAAAAGGGGTGTGTTCTTTTGATGTTTGAACCTTCTCGTCGACCTTACGTTCAATTCGCGCCGCGCTGAGCGTAACCGAACCTGCAAAAGCTCCAAACAAAAATAGAAACGCTCCAACGATAGAGCCGCCGGGCAACAAATAGCTGGGGTTCAGCATCTGCATCGCGCCAAGGAAAATCAAATAAAGTGAAGGCGGGACCAATGCTGCGCGTACCCACCATGGAGTACGTGCCCTTAACCATTTCGACATACGGTCGAAAGTGCGGCTAAGGCGTCCGGAAACGCCGCCCATGACCGGAAGATAGATAAGCGCGACGATTAACGACGCCGAAAGTACGAAAATAAGCGTAACGGGCAACATCCCCATGAACTCGCCAGGAACACCGGGCCAAAACAGCATGGGAAGAAAGGCACAAAGTGTAGTGGCCGTTGACGACACGATCGGCCAAAACATCCGTTGAGCGGCCTGAACGTAGGCGTGCATGGGGCCAACGCCTTCTTTGATGCGTTTGTCAGCGTATTCGACAACAACGATGGCGCCATCTACCAACATTCCGACTGCCAGAATGAGACCGAACATCACGATATTGGAAATGCTGACACCCATTACAGCAAGAAATGCAAAACAAAGGAGGAATGATGTCGGAATGGCAAATCCAACCAAAAGCGCGGCACGCGTTCCTAATGACGCAAGCACTACGATCATCACCAAAGCGATCGCAGTCAGAACAGATCCTTCCAGCTGACTGACCATTGATCCAACGATACGGCTCTGGTCGTTAGAAGTTCCGACATCGACGGCCGCCTGCAATTCAGGTGGCCATTTAGTCTGGGCTGCATCAATTGTCTGTTTCACCTGTTCAACTGTGTCAATCAGGTTGAATCCCTTGCGTTTGACCACTTGCAACGCCACGGTGGCTTCGCCATTGAAGCGGGCAGTACCCGAGCGGTCTTCGAAGGTGTAATTGATTTCGGCCAACTCACCCAGAGTTACGACGCGGTCGCCGTTAACTTTGACGGGCAGTTCGTACACATCCCGTGCGGTTTTGAACGAGGACGGAATTTTAACCGAGAATGTGCCTTGCGCCGTTTCTACTTCGCCTGCCGCAATCAATTGGTTGTTGTTGCGCACGACGTCGATCAATTCGGCCGCTGTAACGTTATAGGATTCGAGTCGAAGTGGATCGATGATAACTTCCAGCAACTCGTCGCGATTACCCGCTATTCCAGCTTCAAGCACAGAATCCAATGCTTCAAGTTCATCCTGCAAGTCTTTGGCAATGCGGGCCATTGTGCGTTCAGGTACAGCGCCCGTCAAGTTCACGATGACTATCGGGAATTCCGAAAAGTTGATTTCGAACAGTGAATATTGTTCAGCGCCATCGGGAAATTCGGCCTGTGCGCTGTTCATTGCATCACGCACATCGGCGGTTATGGCTGTCTTGTCCCAGCCGAAGTCAAATTCCAGCCCGATGCCGGCATAGCCTTCAGCAGCGGTGGCGGTCATTTCCTTTAGGCCATCCAAATCCGCCAGTTCGGTTTCCATTGGTTTGACCAAAAGGTTTTCGGAATCCTCTGCCGAGATTCCGGGGAATGACACTGAAACGAACAGGGCGGGGATTTCAATGTCCGGCTCGCCTTCCTTAGGCAAGCTGACATAGGCGAACCCCCCCACAACAAGTGAGATCGCAATGAACGCCAGAACCATTCTGGCGCGGCCAGCGGCCCAACTGACGATACCCGTCATTGCGATTCTTCCATGTAAGTCGGCGCCACGGCCACACCGCTTGTCACAAATTCCTGCCCTACAACAATCACATCAGTTGTTTCTGGAAGGCCACCGATCCATACGCCTTCGGACGTGTCGCGCAGCAACTCAATCGGCATGAAATCGACGATGTTGCCCGCCCCGACTGTACGTACACCCAACTGGCCGTCATTGTTGAGTGTAAGAGCAGATTGCGGTAGCAAGTGAGCTTTGACGCCTTCCGCTGCAATCTGAATTTCTGCGGTTTGGCCGTCTCGAATCAACAGTTCGGGGTTGGGTACGGTTACTTCCACCTCAAATGTGCGAGTTGTTTCGTCTGCCGAACGACTTAAGAAAGTTACGCGACCTTCAACCTGAAGCCCTGTAACCAGTTTGGCCGAGGCCAAGGACCCTACAATAATGCGATTCACTTCAGTTTCCGGAACAAAACCGACCAGTTTTATCGGATCAAGCTGTATAACAGTCGCGCACAGTGATCCGGGTTGCATCAAGCTCCCTAGTTCTGCGGTATCGCTTTCCAGCAAACCTTTGAACGGAGCCTCGATGGTAAGCCTGTCCATTTCGCGACGGGCTGCGGCGACTTCGGCTACGGCTGCCTCGATACCCGCTTGAGTGGCTTCCAATCCTGCTTCAGCAGATTTCACGCCGGCATCGGCGCTGCTCATAGCGGCCTCGCTGGAAATTCGGCGTGTTTCTGATCCAAATCCACTTTCAGATAGTCGGCTGGCTGCTTTCAGATTGATTTCGGCTTCGGCGACCAGAGCGTGAGCTTCTTCCAAACGAGCCTCAGCCTCGGGTATTCGGCTTTCTGCTTCAAGTTTTCCTGCCATCGCTTCGGCCAGACCCGCAGGACGTGTGCCGGGGTCAAGTTCGCAAAGAAGATCACCCGCTTCGACAAATGCGCCTTTGCGCATCGGTTCGGAGACCACTGTCGACGTAGTTTCTGCCAAAACTTCAACCTGACGGTTCGCTTTTGTTTGTCCCCGCAAGAGCACGGCACTGCCTATCTCGCGTGCGGTCGATCGGAGTGCGACGACTCCAACAGCGTTTTCGGCGACGACAGAACCCTGTTCAACGGATTCTTCGGCCGATGCGGATTGATCTTCGCCACGACCAGCGAACGCAAACAGTTCATCCCGTTGAAAAACCAAGAAATACAATGCGACGGTGACCAAAACCGCGTTGATCAGGGAAATCAACCGCATACAAAGCCTCTCTACCAATACCTTGGCCAAACTGAACCTTGGCGCACATGCCTTGAAATGGGGCCGAACCCCATGCATGTCCATACTGAACTGAATAGTTCGGTTCACTTTTTTAGGCAAGAGGCGCCAGTATATCACAGAATGTGTGAATTCGGGCACTTGGCTTGGCCGTGGCGGCGGGGTATGACATGGCGCCAGAAAGCCGAATACAACGCCCGGGGGCAGGATGAGCGACGCCGATAGTTTTATTGATGAAGTCACCGAAGAGGTACGACGCGACCGCATGTACCTGCTTTTGCGTCGTTGGGGATGGATCGGGGTAGTTGCTGTAGTCGCGATCGTTGGCGGCGCAGCGTTCAACGAATACCGTAAGGCCCGCGAAACCGGCCAAGCCGAGGCACTGGGCGACGCAATCCTTTCCGCGCTGGCCGAGAACGGGTCGACCGAGCGCGCTGAACGTCTAAGCCAGATTGATGCTGAATCAGCTGGCGGGGACGCGGTTCTGAACATGCTTTCGTCCGCATCACAATTCGAGGCGGGTTCCGAGGCTGAGGCTGTCGAAAAGTTGAATGCTATCGCGGTTCAGGGCGATCTGCCGGAGATTTATCGCGCTATCGCCAGTTTCAAAGCGTTGTTACTGCAAACTGATTCTTTGCCGGCCGCTGATCGGCGTCAGCAATTTGAGGCCCTGGCAGCACCTGGTGCACCTTTGCGGCTGCTGGCCGAAGAGCAGCTCGCTCTTATCGAGATTTCAGAGGGAGAGACACAGGCCGCGATTGAACGCCTGCAGGCTCTTCGCCAGGACGCAGAGGCCAGCTTTGACCTTCAACAACGTGCTGGTCAGCTGATTGTGGCACTCGGCGGTGAGCCGGAACCACTTGTGGCGCAGAAAGGTTGATCCTTCGGGTCGGCAAAACGGGATGTGACAGGCTGGTGCAAGAGATCATGGCAGCAAAATATATTTCTCATTTTGGACTAGTGGTTTCTGCGCTGACCCTAATGACTCTCAGCGCCTGTCAGGAGCCTGAGGTTATTTTACCTGGCGAGCGTGAAGACATTCGTCCTGCGATAGACAATGAAACAGTTGAGACGCGGGGATCAAAACCGATCAGTTTGCCCGGGCAGTCTGCGAATGCCAGCTGGCCGCAAAGCCCAGGTACAGCTGCATTTCGGACAACAAATGCCGCTCTTCGCGCTACGCCTCAGCGGATTTGGTCAACCTCGATCGGAGCGGGCGACGCGCGCAAACAGCGCATAACTGCTGATCCGGTTGTTGCTGGGGGATTGATTTACACGCTCGATGCAGCGGCAACAGTTTCAGCCGTTACTCCTCAAGGGGCAGTCGCGTGGAGCACTAATGTTATCCCTGCCACCGAAAAAGAAATTGATGCGACCGGCGGTGGCATAGCATATGCGAACGGGATTCTATACGTCTCGTCCGGATTTGGTCGGCTGACGGCTTTGGATGCCAAAACTGGAGTTCAGCGTTGGCAAAAGCGTTTGAATGCTACAGGCAGTGGTGCGCCATTGGTTAGCGACGGGCTGCTGTATCTTGTTGCTGGTGACGATACTGGTTGGGCAGTCAACACCAAGGATGGGCGCATTGCTTGGCAGGTTCAAGGCACTCCAAGCGTTGGCAACGTGCTTGGGGCTCCAGCTCCGGTTGTGACCTCGGACTTAGCGGTTTTCGCATTTGGGTCCGGCGATGTCGCGGCGACTTTTCGCAAAGGAGGTATCCGGCGCTGGAACGCTTCTGTTGCCGGTGGACGTCGCGGGCGCGCTGCTGCGCGTGTCGTAGACGTAACCGGAGGTCCCATGGTCTCAGGCGGCACGATCTATATCGGAAACCATTCTGGTCGCACTGTCGCCTTTGATGCCGCCACGGGTGAGCGCCGCTGGACCGCGCCTGAAGGCGCAGTTGATACGGTCTGGCCTGCAGGTAACAGCATCTTTCTGATCAGCGATCGCAGTCAGTTGGTCCGCCTGGATGCTTCTGACGGATCGATAGTCTGGGCCCAAGACCTGCCAGGTTTTGTCAAGGACAGGCCAGGGCGTCGGGGACCAATCTTTGCCCATTACGGCCCAATTGTTGCCGGAGGCCGAGTTGTTGTCGCCTCAAATGACGGATTCTTGCGCTTTTTTAGCCCGGTCGATGGGTCGCTGGTGCACCAAGTCGAGGTTCCGAACGGCGCGACTACCGCCCCTGTCGTAGCAGGGCAAACGCTATACGTCGTTTCGACCAAGGGCGAACTGCACGCTTTCCGTTGACGGAAAGATGCGCTAAAGGGCGCTTCTTGAGTTTTGAAAGTTGAGTATCATGTCGCTGACCCTCGCAATTGTGGGGCGCCCCAATGTGGGTAAATCCACTCTGTTCAATCGCCTTGTCGGCAAACGATTGGCCTTGGTTGACGATCAACCGGGGGTAACGCGGGATCTGCGTGAAGGCGAAGGTCGGCTGGGCGATCTTCGATTTACTGTGATCGACACCGCAGGTCTTGAGGACGCGACGGACGACAGTTTGCAAGGGCGGATGCGTCGCCTGACTGAACGCGCAGTTGATATGGCAGACGTTTGCCTGTTCATGATCGATGCGCGAACCGGCCTTACTCCAACTGATGAGATGTTTGCTGAAATCCTGCGAAAACGGGCAAAACATGTGATCTTAGCAGCCAATAAGGCTGAGGGTTCCGCGGCGGACGCTGGTGTGCTTGAAGCTTATAATTTGGGCCTCGGCGAGCCTGTACGGATGTCGGGCGAACATGGCGAAGGGATGACGGACCTGTATGCGCAGCTAATGCCATTGGCCGACGCAGCAGAAGCGCAACAAACAAACGATGCGCCAGCGACCGACATAGAATTGAATGAAGAGGGCGAGGGCGAAGAGCCCATAATATCTGATGCGAAACCGCTTCAGGTGGCGGTTGTAGGGCGTCCCAATGCTGGAAAATCCACTCTGATCAACAAGATAATTGGCGAAGATCGTCTGTTGACCGGTCCCGAGGCCGGCATTACCCGAGATGCAATTAGCCTGAGGGTGGATTGGGCCGGGCCTGACGGTGACAGCACTCCAATGCGGATATTTGATACCGCTGGCATGCGCAAAAAGGCCAAGGTTCAGGAAAAACTTGAAAAGTTATCAGTCTCTGACGGCCTGAGAGCAGTGAAATTTGCCGAAGTCGTCGTAGTGTTGTTGGATGCAGCCATTCCATTTGAACAGCAGGATCTGCGGATCGCTGATCTTGCCGAGCGGGAAGGCCGCGCCGTGGTTGTCGCTGTCAACAAATGGGATATTGAAGACGAAAAGCAGCAAAAACTGCGCGACTTGAAAGAATCGTTTGAACGACTGCTTCCCCAGTTGCGAGGCGCACCGCTGATTACGGTTTCAGCCAAAACAGGACGGGGGTTAGAGCGTCTTCGCGAAGCTATCTTAAAGGCACACGAAGTTTGGAACCGCCGAGTGCCAACCGCCGCCTTGAACCGTTGGTTGACGGCTATGTTGGAACAACACCCGCCTCCTGCGCCTCAAGGTCGCAGAATCAAACTGCGCTATATGACCCAGGCCAAGACGCGCCCGCCTGGATTTGTCGTTATGTGCTCGCACCCAGACAAAATGCCGGACAGCTATTCGCGTTATCTGATTAACGGCCTGCGCGAGGACTTTGACATGCCGGGGACCCCAATTCGCCTGACGTTACGCGGGCAAGGTGACAAGAACCCCTACAAAGGGCGCCGAAAAAAGAACGCTGGTGCATTGGCTAAACATCTTAAGGGCAGGGCATAACCCTGCCCAATTCTTACATTTTCAAGTTGAAGGCGTGACAGCCCAGCTGCGGCGCATTAGCATTTGATTGCGAGAATTTGTTCTCGTACCATGATTTGCGGGAATTCCGCCTTAGCTTTGAATTAGATTTCGGCCGGGCATCGTGGGAGCGGTCTTGATGGATTTGAGGGAATACACGCGGCAATACGCGGTGCAGGACAACCGGTTGGCCGCGCTAAGCTATTTCGGGACTTTTGCGGTTTATTTCGCGTCGCTGGCTTTGGCGATTGTTTATGTCGAAAAATGGTATGTCATGGTCCCGGCCGGAGTCGTTTTTGCGTTTTCTGCCGTTCGACTTTATGTACTGCAGCACGACTGCGGCCACCATTCTTTGTTTGAAACGAGACAGCAGAATGAATGGGCGGGCCATGGCCTTTCACCTTTCACCTTCGCACCGTTTGAGGTGATGAAACAGAACCATAACCTGCATCATGCTGGCATTGGCAATCTCGATCACCGGGAGACTGGTGAAATCCACACAATGACCCTGCGGGAATGGAACGCGGCCGACTGGAAAACACGTTTGTTTTATCGTCTGTATAGAAACCCGTTCATTCTGGTTCCTGCTGGCGCGTTGTTTACTTATTTTATCCGCTATCGTTGGCCCAAGAATACAATGCGTTTTGGAGCTAAAGGCGTGCTTTTGCACAACGTTTCTATCGTTGTCTTCCTTGGGCTTTTATACCTTGTTTCAGGTACCACGGGGATCTTAGTCTGGCTGGTATTTTCGTTTCTGGGCGGTATGTTGGGCGTCTTTCTTGTTTATCTTCAGCATAATTTTGAAGACACTTATTGGGATCGGCGACCGGATTTGGATCCGCAATTGGCTGCCTTGCAAGGGTCATCAGCGTTGGATTTTGGCTGGTGGTTCGACAATGCCGTCGCGTGTATCACCCTACACGACATTCACCATTTCAATGCGCGCATTCCATCTTATCGGTTACGAGCTTGCCACTACAACCTACCGCCAGAATTTACGCCCCGCCGGATCAAGTTCCCCGAGGCCGTTGCTGCCTTGAACCTAAAACTATGGGATGAAGAAACGAACAGGTTGGTCCCATTCCCGGGGAAAATATCGGGTTCGCAAGTTATACAAAATGGTTGAGAATACGTTGGGCTTTGCTCAGGTAGTGCGCTCTTGTTAAAATGTATATTTAAAGTATATACATAAATCTGCAGGGAGAGAAAGAAAGGACCTCAAATGACCGCTGTT
Source organism: Ruegeria sp. YKSD179 (assembly GCF_059612885.1). Lineage (NCBI taxonomy): Bacteria > Pseudomonadati > Pseudomonadota > Alphaproteobacteria > Rhodobacterales > Roseobacteraceae > Ruegeria > Ruegeria sp. YKSD179. The sequence continues at coordinate 108,319 of NZ_JBXWRL010000012.1, forward strand.
ACCGAAGTGCGAGGCGTAGGACCCGCTCTGGCGCAAGCTCTGAGCGCGAATGGCTTCAAAACTGCCGAAGACTTGGCAAAGGCCAAGCCTGAAGACTTGCTGAAAGTCCCACGCATCGGTGCTTCGCGCGCTCCGATACTGATAGCTGCCGCAAAACAGGCCGCTGCGTCAAAACCCGCAGCTAAGGCTCCTGCCCGCCGTGCGCCGGCTCGCAAAACGACGACCCGGAAACCGTCGACGCGACCAACAGCTGCACGCTCTACTGCCGCCGCTAAAAAGGCGGAAGCTGAGCGCAAAGCGGCCGAGGAACGCGCGGCTGCAGAGTTGGCGGCAGCAGAGGCTAAGGCCAAGAAAAAGGCCAAAGCAAAAGCCAAGGCAGAAAAAGCCGCAAAAAAGAAGTCTGAGATGGAAGCCGCCTTTAAAAAGGCCAAGGAAAAGGTCAAGAAAAAGTCCAAAAAGGACAAGAAATCAAAGAAGGATGAAAAGAAAAAGTCTGACAAAAAATCAGACAAAAAGTCCGGCAAGAAAAAAGCGAAGAAGTAGTTCTTCTCCGCGTTTTTACTCCAAAACCAGTGCGTCGCAAATGCGCTGGTTTTCTATGACAGCGAACCGTTATTCAAAAGCGTCAGCTTACCGCCGAGATAGGGCGCAAGGACGTCGGGAAGGGTGACGGTGCCGTCTGAGTTTTGACCGTTTTCCAAAACGGCAATCAAGCAACGACCGACCGCGAGGCCCGATCCATTTAGTGTATGGACGTATTCTGGCTTACCGCCTCCCTCGGGACGGAAGCGAGCATTCATGCGACGTGCTTGAAAATCTCCGGTGGTCGAAACCGAACTGATCTCGCGATAGGTACCCTGGCCGGGCAGCCAAGCTTCGATATCAAAGGTGCGGCGTGCACCAAATCCCATATCCCCAGTGCACAAAACGACCGTACGGTACGGAATACCCAATTGTTCCAGAATGCCTTCGGCACAGCGCAACATGCGCTTTTGTTCGTCATCCGATTTCTCGGGATGTGTGATAGAGACCATTTCGACCTTTTCGAACTGGTGCTGTCGCAACATTCCCGCGGTGTCCTTTCCAGCGCTGCCCGCCTCGGAACGAAAACAGACCGTATGAGCCGTCATGCGAATGGGCAAGTCGCGTTCCTCAAGAATGTCGCCTGAAACAGAGTATGTCAGGGTGACCTCTGAC